>NZ_JBFAZH010000640.1:0-4621 GCF_040681735.1 Actinoplanes sp. NPDC051633
AGCAGCTGGCGGAACTCGTCGCCCCGGGCGTGCGGGCGCGGCTGCACCCGCGGGACGGCGGCGGCCACCGCGTCGGCGGCGCGCCGGGCCACCAGCGGGTCGGCCAGCAGGCACGCGGCCCAGCTCACCACGACCTCGTCGACCCAGGTACGCCAGCCCTCGTCGATGTCCTGCTCGTCCTCGGGCTCCGACCCGGCGCGCCAGTCGAGCACCGCCGAGCCGCCCGGCCCGGCGATCGCGACCAGCGCGGCGTCCATCGCCGTCGGATAGCGCAGCCACGCCGCCACAGTCACCGCCTGCCGGGCCTGAGCCTCGTTGCGGTTGAACGACGCGCCGTCGGAGGCGGCCGGCGGGTAGGCGCGGGACAGCCAGTGGGTGCTCGCCGCGATGACGGGCGACAGATCGGCGGACGGTCCGGGCACCGGTGATTCCCCTCGTCGGCACGGGCCCGGGGCGGACTCGCGTCGGCTCACCACTCGGCGGGCGGGACGCGGGCTTGAGTAGGGTCTCCGCGATGGCACCCGAGGGCAACCGACGCGCAACGGTCGCCGCGGCGGTCACCCACGGAATCGCCGAGCTGCGCCCCGACCCGGCGCGGCCACGGGCCTGGACGCTGCTGCTGGACGGCGTGCCCCAGTCGTACGTCGACCTCGACGACCCCACCCGGCTCGGGTTCGGTTACCTGATCTCGGCCGCGGCGGTGCTGCGGTCGATGACCTCGGCACTCGTACCCCTTGAGGTGTTGCACCTGGGGGGCGGCGGCCTGGCGCTGCCCCGCTTCCTGGACCACATCCGGCCCGGCTCCGCGCAGCGGGTGGTGGAACGCGACGGTGAGCTGGTCGCGCTGATCCGCCGGATGCTGCCGCCGCCCGCGGCTGTTCAGATCGTGGTGGGTGACGCCCGGCGGTGTCTGGAGACCGAGGGGGCCGGGCGGTACGACGCGATCGTGGTCGATGTCTTCGAGGGCGCGTCGGCCCCGGTGAGCGTGGGCACCACCGGGTTCGCCGAGGCCGCGCGACGGGCGCTGCGCCCGGATGGGCTCCTGGTGATGAATGTGACGGACGTGCCGCCGCTGGCGCACACCCGGATCCAGGTGGCGACGCTGGCCGCGATCTTCGCCGACGTGCGCGCGATGGCCGAACCCCAGATGCTGCGCGGGCGGCGGGCGGGAAACATCGTTCTCGTCGCCGGCGCAGCGGTGCCGGACCGCATCCCTGCCCTCGTCCCGGCCGCGGAATTGCGTGCCTTTGCGGCCGGCGCTCAGGCGCGCCTCGATGAGCCTGAGCGATAGGGCTCCGGTAGGTTGAGCGTTGTCGGCGGGCGGCCGTTTGCGAACGCTCCACTACGGAGAAGTTTCCAGTCAACGGCGGATGTTGAATTCGCGCTGTCGCCGAACCGTCCAGGCCAATCTGATTACGGTGGAGATCATGACCGGACGCTTTCCCATCGAGGACGTGACCCCGTCGGTGTCCTGTGGCCGCTACCCCGCCAAGGCGGTGGTCGGCGAGCTCGTCCCGGTCTCGGCGGTGTCCTATCGCGAAGGACACCACGCGCTCGGGTTGAACGTGGTATGGCAGGGCCCGGACCGGCACAACGAGCCGTTCACCCGGATGAAGCCGGGCGCGCCCGGTCTCGACCAGTGGCACGGGGTGATCAAGCCGGACACCGTCGGCAGGTGGACGTTCACCGTCGAAGCGTTCGACGATCCCTACTTGACCTGGCACAACGCGGTGACCAAGAAGATCGGCGCGGGCCAGGGCGTCGAGGATCTGGCCAACGATCTGGTCGAGGGCGCCGACGTGCTGGATCTGGCCGTCAAGATCGTGCCGGAGTCCGACCAGGATCGGGTACGCGAGGCCGCCGCCGCGCTGCGCGACCACGACCGGTCGCTGTTCGCCCGGGTCTCCCCCGCCCTGGAGTTGCAGTCGCTGCTGTGGGACAACCCGGTGCGTCAGCTGGTCACCACGACGCGGTCCTACGCGATCTGGGTCGATCGGCCGCGCGCGCTGTACTCGGCGTGGTACGAGTTCTTCCCCCGCTCCGAGGGCGCGGAGGTCGGCGCGGAGGCGACGCCGATCAAGCACGGCACCTTCCGGACGGCCGCGGAGCGCCTGCCGGCCGTCGCCGGGATGGGCTTCGACGTCGTGTACCTGCCGCCGATCCACCCCATCGGCAAGATCAACCGCAAGGGCCGCAACAACACCCTGGTGGCACGTCCGGTGGACGTCGGCTCGCCGTGGGCGATCGGCTCGGACGAGGGCGGCCACGACGCCATCCACCCGCAGCTGGGCACCCTCGAGGACTTCCGCGACTTCATCGGCGTGGCCCACGACAACGGCCTGGAGATCGCGATGGACCTGGCGCTGCAGTGCGCGCCCGACCATCCCTGGGTCAAAGAGCACCCCGAGTGGTTCACCACGCGCGCCGACGGCACCATCGCCTACGCCGAGAACCCGCCCAAGAAGTATCAGGACATCTATCCGCTGAACTGGGACAACGACTACCGCGGGCTGCGCGACGAGGTGTACCGCGTGGTCATGCACTGGGTGGCGCAGGGCGTCAAGATCTTCCGCGTCGACAACCCGCACACCAAGGCCCTCAACTTCTGGCAGTGGCTCATCGCCAAGGTCAAGGAGGAGGACCCCGACGTGTTGTTCCTGGCCGAGGCGTTCACCCGGCCGGCGATGATGAACGGGCTCGGCAAGATCGGCTTCACGCAGTCGTACACGTACTTCACCTGGCGCACGACGGCCCAGGAGATGCGCGAGTACATGCAGGACCTGCTCGGCTCGATCGACTGGATGCGGCCGAACTTCTGGCCGAACACGCCGGACATCCTGCCGGTGCATCTGCAGCACGGCGGCCCGCCGATGTTCAAGATCCGCACGGTGCTGGCGAGCATGCTCACGCCGTCGTGGGGGATGTACTCGGGTCTGGAGCTCTTCGAGCACGTGCCGCGGCCGGGCGCCGAGGAGAACATCGACAACGAGAAGTTCGAGCTGAAGCCGCGCGACTACGCCGCCGCCGAGCGGGCCGGCCGGTCGCTTGCCCCGTTCATCACCCGGCTCAACCAGATCCGGCGCGAGAACCCGGCCCTGCACTGGCTGCGCAACCTGCGTTTCCACGAGATCGACAACCCGAACCTGTTGTGCTTCTCCAAGCGCGATCCGGAGACCGGCAACACCGTACTGGTGATCTGCTCGTTCGACTCGATGAACGTGCAGTGGGGCAACACCGTGCTGAACATGCCCCAGCTCGGACTGGACTGGCATGACCGTTTCACGGTCACCGACCAGATCTCCGGGGCATCGTACGAGTGGGGGCAACACAACGCGGTGCGGATCGACCCGTATGTCGAGCCGGCCCACGTCTTCGTCGTGCAGCGCAACTTCTAGGCGGGGTTGATCTTTCGCGGGCAGGGTAGGTGGAAGTGACGATGGATCTGAAGAACGACCCGATTCCGAGCGATGGCAGCCACGTCGAGGACGGCGTGGTCGAACATCCGACCGCCGATGATTTCGAGCACGCCAGAGCCCTGCCCGCGGACCGCACCTGGTTCCAGCGCGCGGTGTTCTACGAGGTGCTCGTCCGGGCGTTCTACGACTCGAGCTCCGACGGCTCCGGCGATCTGCGCGGCCTGATCGAGCGGCTGGACTATCTGCAGTGGCTCGGCGTGGACTGCCTCTGGCTGCCGCCGTTCTACCAGTCGCCGCTGCGCGACGGCGGCTACGACATCAGCGACTTCTACCGGGTGCTGCCGGAGTTCGGCACGGTCGAGGACTTCGTGGCCCTGCTCGACGCGGCGCACAAGCGCGGCATCCGGGTGATCACCGACCTGGTCATGAACCACACCTCCGACCAGCACGCGTGGTTCCAGGAGTCGCGGCGCGACCCGGACGGCCCGTACGGCGACTTCTACGTGTGGAGCGACACCGACGACAAGTATCAGGACGCCCGGGTCATCTTCGTGGACACCGAGGAGTCGAACTGGACGTTCGACCCGGTGCGCCGGCAGTTCTTCTGGCACCGGTTCTTCTCGCACCAGCCCGACCTCAACTACGACAACCCGGCCGTGCAGAACGCCATGCTCGACGTGCTGCGGTTCTGGCTCGACCTGGGCATCGACGGCTTCCGGCTGGACGCGGTGCCGTACCTGTTCGAGCGGGAGGGCACCAACGGCGAGAACCTGCCGGAGACCCACGCCTTCCTCAAGCACTGCCGCAAGGTGATCGACGACGAGTTCCCGGGCCGGGTGCTGCTGGCCGAGGCGAACCAGTGGCCGGCCGACGTGGTGGAGTACTTCGGCGACTCCAAGACCGGCGGCGACGAGTGCCACATGGCGTTCCACTTCCCGCTGATGCCGCGCATCTTCATGGCGGTCCGGCGCGAGTCGCGCTTCCCGATCTCCGAGATCCTGGCGCAGACGCCGGCCATCCCGGACAACTGCCAGTGGGGCATCTTCCTGCGTAACCACGACGAGCTCACGCTCGAGATGGTGACTGACGAAGAGCGCGACTACATGTACTCCGAGTACGCCAAGGATCCGCGGATGAAGGCGAACGTCGGCATCCGCCGCCGGCTGGCACCGCTGCTGGAGAACGACCGGAACCAGATCGAGCTG
>NZ_JBFAZH010000641.1:0-4614 GCF_040681735.1 Actinoplanes sp. NPDC051633
GAACTTGAGTAATGACAACAAGTTATATATCACTAGATTAACTGAACGGATAAAACGCTCAAATGAGCATAAAATCAATATTGAGATTGATGATACGCGTCCAACGCCGGTTTCGGCGGGGTCAACCTCGTCGACCCGGGCGCCGCGGCTACCTCGGTGGTGGCCGAGGCCCTGCTGGCGCGGCTCGGCGTGCCGCTGGACGCGGAGATCGCCGAGTGCCTCTACGTGGCGCTGGCCACCGACACCGGCTCGTTCAAGTTCGACCTCACCACGCCGGGGGTGCACGAGCTGGCGGCCCGGCTGCTGGCCACCGGTCTGCAGCCCGGCGAGATCTCCCGGCGCACCTTCGACACCCGGCCCTTCGGCGCGGTCAAGCTCTTCGCCGACGTGCTCGCGCGGGCCGCGCTCGATCCGACCGCGGCGGCCGGCCACGGCATGGTCTGGACCTATGTGACGCAGGACGACCTGCAGCGGCACGGCCAGCGGCCGTACGTGATGGACGCCCTGATCGACCCGGTCCGCACGGTCGCCGAGGCGGACGTCGCCGTGCTGGTCAAACAGACCGGCGAGCGGACCTGGGCGGTGTCGCTGCGCAGCAAGGGCGCGGTGGACGTGAGCGCCGTGGCGGTCGCGCTGGGCGGCGGCGGGCACCGGCTCGCGGCCGGCTTCACCGGGCACGGCGCCCCCGGCGAGGTGGTCCTCGCCGTCCGGGAGCGGCTTGACCAGCATCTGACTTAGCCCTCCCTACCGTCCCGTAGTGCGGGATCTGGACGGCACAGGGCGAGACTTAACGCTAGTTTGGGTTAACGGTCATTTGGTTTCGCCGCGGTCGTGACCACCGCTCGCCGCGGAGCCATGAGCCACCCGGGTCCACCAGGCCCGGGCCGCGTCGCTCGCCAGACGCCCGGCGATCCCGGGCAGGTCTCCGCGACACGAGCTCGACCTGTCTGGGGCGCATCGTCTGCGCCCACCCGCCGTGGAAGGACCACGATCATGGCTGCCAAGCCGAAGCCCCCGCAGTCCGATGAGGCCCGTGAGGCTGCGCGCCGCGCCCTGCAGACTTCGATGGACACGCGCCAGTAAGCACTGCTCGCTGTTTGCCTCCTTACCGCTCGGCGGGCATCATGAGTTTTCATGAGCCCGCCTGCCGAGCAGACCAACGCCTCCGCCCGGCGGATCGCGCAGCTCGCGCTGCCGGCGTTGGTCGTCCTGGCCGCTGAGCCGCTCTACGTTCTGGTCGACACCGCCGTCGTCGGCCACCTCGGGCGAGTCCCGCTGGCCGCCGTCGCGGTCGGTGGCACGGTGATGTCCGTCGCGGTCTGGTTCGGCACCCTGATGGCCTACGGCACGACCGGCCGGGCCGCCCGTCGCTTCGGCGCCGGTGACCGATCCGCCGCGGTGGCCGAGGGCGTGCAGGCCTCCTGGCTCGCGCTCGCCACCGGTGCGCTGCTCGTGGTGGTCGTGCAGATGGTCGCCGGGCCGCTCGCCCGAGCCCTGGCCAGTGATCCGGCCGCCGCCGACGCGGCGGCGGGCTGGCTGCGCATCGCCGTGCTGGGCGCCCCCGGTCTGCTGCTCGCCGCGGCCGGGAACGGCTGGATGCGCGGCGTGCAGGACACCCGCCGGCCGCTGTGGTACATCCTCGGCGCGAACGTGCTCTCCGCGATCCTCTGCCCTCTGCTGGTCTATCCCGGCGGCCTCGGGCTGACCGGCTCGGCGATCGCCAACGTCACCGCGCAGACCGTCGCGGGCGGGCTCTTCCTGGCCGCGGTGGTGCGCGAGAGCCCGTCGCTGCGGCCGGTGCCGACGCTGATCGTGAACCAGCTCGTGCTCGGCCGCGACCTGCTGATCCGCGGCGGCGCCTTCCAGGTCTGCTGGTTGTCCGCGACCGCCGTGGCGGCCCGTTTCGGCGTGGCGGCGGTCGGCGCGCACCAGATCGCGCTGCAGTTGTGGTTCTTCGCGGCGCTGGCTCTCGACGCGGTGGCCATCGCGGCGCAGTCGCTGGTGGGAGCCGCGCTCGGCGCCTCGGACGCGGATGTCGCCCGGGTGGTCGCCCGCCGGGTGACCCTGGCCGGCGGCGTCGCAGGCGTGGGCTTCGCCGTGCTGGCGGCCGCGGGTGCCGGCGTGATCCCGTCGCTGTTCACCGGCGACCAGGCGGTCCGCGATCAGGCGGCGATCGTCTGGCCGTGGTTCGTCGGCCTGCTTCCGTTCGCGGGTGTCGTCTACGCCCTGGACGGCGTGCTGATCGGTGCCGGGGACGTGGCGTTCATGCGCAACATCACGATCGTCGCCGCGCTGGCGGGCTTCCTGCCGGCGATTTGGCTGGCGTACGCGCTGGATCTTGGTCTGGGCGGTGTCTGGGCGGGGCTCGGCCTCTTCACGCTGGTCCGCTTCGTGGGCATGGTCCAGCGCTGGCGTTCGGCCCGCTGGGCGGTGGTGGGCGCCACCCGCTGAACGCGGCGGTGGTGACGCCCACACCGTCCTCAGAAGGCCGGGTTGCGGCTGCCGAATCCGGTCGCCACCCGGACGCCCGGGCGCAGACCTGTGCCGTTGCCCGACCAGCGGTACACCGTGCCCGTCGCGTTGACCGCCATCACGTCGGTGAAGCCGTCGCGGTCGGCGTCGCCCACGCCGGTCACGTTGCGCATGCCGCCCCAGCTGCCGCCCAGCTGGCGTCGCGCCGCGAAGGTGTTGCCGGCCCGGCCCGCGTAGAAGTACAGCAGGCCGCTCGACGTCACCCGGGCCACCAGGTCCGGGAAGCCGTCGCGGTCGAAGTCGCCGACCCCGGCCAGTTCGCTCATCGTGTTCCAGCCCGTGCCGCCCACCTTCACGCGCGCGCCGAAGGTGACGCCCGCGCGGCCCGGGTAGAGGTACAGGCCGTTGTCGGCCGTGTCCACGGCGAGCAGATCGGGATAGGTGTTGCCGGTCAGGTCGCCGATCGGGGTGAGCTCGCGCAGGCGGGCCACGGCGGTCAGGATCTGCTTGCGGGTGCCCAGGCCGGCGCCCGTGCCCGGGTAGAAGAAGACGTTCCCCGTCGACGCCTCCCGCGCGACCACGTCCTCGCGCCCGTCGGCATTCCAGTCCCCGATACGCAGCAGGGCGTTCATGCCGCCCCACCCGCTGCCGAAGGTGGCCGGGCTCTGCAGCGTGGTGCCGTTGCCGGCGTGGATGGTGATGGCGCCGCCGGTGCGGGCGAGCAGATCGGACCAGCCGTTGCCGGTGAAGTCGCCGAACCTGGTCGCCGGCAGCGGCGTCACGTCGAGCACGTCGTTGTCGATGTTGATGGTGACGCCGCCGTGCGTCTCGTTGTGGTCGCCGACGTACTGCTTGATCCGGCGCTTCGGCGACCAGTACGACGCCGGGATCGCCGGGTCGGAGACGGTGGAGATCCCGTCCCACTTCGCGAAGTCGACATAGTCCGGGCGCACGAAGCCCGGGGTGTTGTAGTTGGCGATCATGTCGGCCATGCCGGAGCCCATGCTGCTGTAGAAGCCGGACAGGTAGCCGTAGTCGTGCAGCCGTGCGGTCCAGGCGCTCATGAAGGTAACCACCCCGGCGCGGCAGGCGGGGTCGTCGGTGTCGTAGGCCTCCATGTCGAAGACCAGGACACTGTCGCGGGCCAGGCCGATCGCCCGGGCCTGCACCACCGCGTCCTGGGCGTTGGCCCGGCCGTCCGCCGCGGCCTGGGCGTTGTTGATCCGGTCGGGCTTGTTCGAGTTGGTGCAGGAGGCCTGCTTGCCGACATAGAGCGGGATCAGGTGCCAGCCGGCCGCGGTCTGCTGCGTCACCCAGGCGGCGGTCAGGTTGGGCTGGAGGCAGGCACGGTTGCTCCCGCCGAAGTAGACGCCGACCGAACGGTATGGCGATGCGAGCCAGGCGTTCATCGTGGCGCTCGACGGCGCCGTGCATGCGTCGAAACCCTCGCCGGTGAAGGTGCCCGGGTGCACCGAGTCGGCGGCCGCGGGTGCGGCGCCGATCAGCGTCACCAGGATCGCCAGCGCACCGGCGGATGCGGAGCGATACATGTCCATCGGGCGATGAAAGCAGGGTGTGGCCGCCGCCGGTATGCCAAAACAGCCCACCTACTGTTGGGTGTGTGACAGCGGACGGACTCATCGTGGTGGACAAGCCGGGCGGGATGACCTCGCACGACGTGGTGGCTCGGGTGCGGCGCCTGGCGAAGACCCGCCGGGTCGGTCACGGCGGGACGCTCGACCCGATGGCCACCGGGGTGCTGATCATCGGTGTCAACCGGGCGACACGGCTGCTGACGTACGTGATCGGGGCCGAGAAGAGCTACACCGCGACGATCCGGCTGGGCGAGAGCACGATTACCGACGACGCAGAGGGCGAGGTGACCGCCCGGGTCCCGGCCACCGCCGTCACCGAGGAGGCGATCCGCGCCGGGCTGGTCGCGCAGACCGGCGAGATCTTCCAGGTCCCCAGTGCGGTCAGCGCGATCAAGATCAAGGGCGTCCGGTCCTACAAACGGGTACGCGACGGCGAAGCGGTCGAGCTGGCCCCGCGGAAGGTGACGGTGTCCCGCCTGGAGATCACCGGCATCTCACCGGCCGGCGACACCATCGACGTCGGCGTCGAGGTGACCTGTTCGTCGGG
>NZ_JBFAZH010000642.1:0-4612 GCF_040681735.1 Actinoplanes sp. NPDC051633
GGCGACGGGCGGGGCCGGACGCCGCCGGACCGGCACGGGCGGCGGCAGGGGCATCCTGAGATGTGCGGGCATCCGGCCACGCCGCACGGAGGCGACGATCGCCTCCGGCGGCCCGAGGCGCCCGACGATCTCCTCAGGGTCCGAGATCGGGTCGGAGACAGAGGTACGCCGCGCCGCGATGTAGTCGGCGACCGTGGTCATCAGCTCGTCGCGCAGCTCGTGCGCCAGCCCTTCGCTCTCCGCCCACAGCGCGGCCAGGTAGTCCAGGACGATGACGTCCGCATGTGCCAGCGGCGCGGTGTCCTGGTTCGGTGCGGAGGTCATACGCTCCCCCAAGGGTCCGGTGATGGTCGCGTCAGCATGTCGCGCGCGGTGATCGGGACGCATCCGCCCGCGGACGGGAAGCATCCCGGCGGCGCTACGACTTTCGGCCGGGTGACCATGGAGCCATGCGGATCGTCTCCCTCCTGCCGTCGGCCACCGAGATCGTCTACGCCCTCGGCCTCGATGCCTCCCTGGCCGGCGTGACCTTCGAATGCGACGAACCACCGGCCGCGCGCGCCACGAAGGCCGTGGTGGTCGGCGGCCGGGACACCAGCGGGATGACCCCGGGCGAGATCGACGAGTACGTGAAGACGCACCTGGCCGGCGGCGGAGACCTCTACACCCTGCACGCCGACGCCCTCGCCGGCCTGGCTCCCAGCCTGATCCTGACCCAGGACCTGTGCCGGGTGTGCGCGCTGCCCTCCGGTCACGTGACCGACGCGCTGAACCACCTCGGCTGCTCGGCGGACGTGGTGTCGCTCGATCCGTACTCCCTGGAGGAGGTCCTCGCCACCTTCCGGGCCGTGGCCGACGCGGCCGGGGTGCCGGCACGCGGCGCCGAGCTGGTCGCGTCCTGCCGGGCGCGGCTCGCGGCGGTGCGCTCGGCCGTCACCGGCCGCCGCCCGCCACGCGTTGCCGTCGTCGAATGGGTGGATCCGCCGTTCACCGCGGGCCACTGGGTGCCGGACCTGATCACCGCGGCCGGCGGCGCACCGGTGGCAGCGCGGCCCGGCGCCCGCTCGGTGGAGACGACGTGGGCCGCCCTGGCGGCCGCGCAGCCGGAGATCGTGCTGGTCACGCCGTGCGGATTCCATCTGGACGGTGCCGCCGCCCAGGCCGCGGCGGTGGTGCCGCACTTCCCGGACGCGCAGGTCTGGGCGATCGACGGCGACGGCCTGGTGGTGCGTCCCGGCCCTCGTCTGGTCGATGGCGTCGAGGCGATAGCCGCGATCCTGCACCCGACGGCGGTACCGGCGGCGCCGTCCGGCACGATCCGCAGGATTGCGTAGCCGCTCGCGCGCCGCCGCCTACCCCACCCCTGCACTGGGCGGGTCGGAGATTACGGGCGCGGTATGACGCTTTCGCCGGCGTCGTCCACAGGCGGCCGGTCGCAGGCCGTCAGGCGGCTGCCGCGGGCTGGCACACCAACTGGCGCTGGACCGGGACGATCGGCAGGGTCACCCGCTCGGCGGCCGCCCGGCGCAGGCGCTCGGCGGTCCAGAGCCAGAGGACGTCGCGGCCGAACGACCAGGACAGCGACGCCAGCGCGACCACCAGACCGGCGCCCGCCAGCCACGACGGCAGCAGGTGCGAGGTGGCGACGACCAGGGCGACGCCCTGGGTGGCGGCGACGACCTTGCGGGAGAACTTCGGCGGAAGCTGCGCGGTCAGCCACGGCGCGGCCCACGAGGCGGCCACGAAGACGTAGCGGTAGGCGCCGATCGCCACCGTCCACCAGCCGAACGTGCCCGCCACGAAGACGCTCATCACCAGGATCAGGAACGCGTCGATCTCCATGTCGAACCGGGCGCCCAGCGCCGACGACGATCCGGTGCGGCGAGCCACCTGGCCGTCCACGCCGTCCAGGGCCAGCGCCACGCCGACCAGGGTGACCAGCGCCGCCATGTGCACCGGCCCGGTGAACGACGACACGACCATCGCGGTCACCCCGCCGACCATCAGCGCCCGCGCGAAGGTGACCAGGTTCGCCGGGCCCATCGCCGTCATGCCCGCCCGGCGCAGCCCAAGAGCCAGGAGACCGCAGAGGACCATCGCGTACGCGACGCCCGCCAGCCACCCACCGGCCGACAGCCCCACCGTGGCCGCGAGGCCCGTGAGCAGGCCCGCCTCGACGACCAGGCCGACCACCGGCCCAGGGGACGCCGTGGTGGTAGCCGAATCGGTACTGAAAGTCACCGTGCCTCCTGGCAAGATCGGTTGCCGCGTATGGTTGCCGCTGTCCCTCAGGAACACGCTCGCCGGGCGTGTTCGGTTCAGCCGGTCGAGGAGTTCCGTGTCGGGTTCAGCTCGTTCCTTCTGGGTGGCTGCCCCAGGGCGTGGAGAGATACGCCTCGAAACGGTGCCGGATCCGACGCGCGACGAGGTCCTCGTGCGGACCCTCCACTCCGGTGTGAGCCGCGGCACCGAGACGCTCGTCTTCCGCGGCGGCGTCCCTGCCAGCCAACACGACCTGATGCGCGCGCCCTATCAGGAAGGCGACTTTCCGGGCCCGGTCAAATACGGCTATCTGAGCGTGGGCGTCGTCGAGCAGGGCCCGCCGTCGTTGCGGGGCCGTACCGTCTTCTGCCTCTACCCGCACCAGACCCGGTATGTGGTCCCGGCCTCGGCGGTCACCGTGGTGCCCGAGGGCGTGCCGGCGGAGCGGGCGGTGCTGGCCGGCACGGTGGAGACCGCGGTGAACGCCGTCTGGGACGCCGCGCCGCTGGTCGGCGACCGGATCGCGGTGGTCGGCGGCGGCATGGTCGGCTGCTCGGTGGCCGGGGTGCTGGCCGGCTTCCCGGGTGCGCGGGTGCAGCTGGTGGACGCGGACCCCGGCCGGGCGCCGGTGGCCGCGGCGCTGGGTGTCGACTTCGCGACACCCTCCTCGGCGGACGGCGACTGCGACCTGGTCATCCACGCCAGCGCCACGTCCGCCGGGCTGACCCGGTCGCTGGAGCTGCTCGCGCCGGAGGGGACGGTGATCGAGCTGAGCTGGTACGGCGACGAGCCGGTGAGCGTGCCGCTGGGCGAGTTCTTCCACTCGCGGCGGCTGACCGTGCGCAGCAGCCAGGTCGGTGGCATCCGGCCGGGCCGCCGGCGCACGTACGGTGAGCGTCTGGGTCTTGCTCTTGATCTCTTGCACGATGACCGGTTCGGCGCGCTGATCACCGGGCGGTCGGCATTCGGCGAGCTGCCCGAGGTCATGCCGCGGCTGGCGAGCGGCGAGCTCCCGGCCCTGTGTCACCTGGTGAACTACGAAGGAGAGTGAAGGCTTGTTCAGCGTCACGGTCCGCGACCACATCATGATCGCGCACAGCTTCTCGGGTGAGGTCTTCGGACCGGCGCAGAAGCTGCACGGCGCCACCTTCGTGGTGGACGCGACCTTCAAGCGGCCCGCGCTCGACGACGACAACATCGTCGTGGACATCGGGCTGGCGAGCGAGCAGCTGCGCGACGTGTGCGGGGCGCTGAGCTACCGCAACCTGGACGACGAGCCGGACTTCGCCGGGGTGAACACGTCGACCGAGTTCCTCGCGAAGGTGATCGCGGACCGGCTCGCGGACCGGATCTCGGCGGGCGCGCTTGGTCCGGGCGCGGCCGGGCTGACGGGGCTCGCGGTGACGCTGCACGAGTCGCACATCGCGTGGGCGGGATACGAGCGGGACCTGTGACGGTCTACTTCGTGCTGCCCGGCGGGGTGGACGATCCGGCCCGGCCGAGCGGCGGGAACCGCTACGACCGGGCGGTGTGCGACCGGTTGCGCGACGTCTGTGAGATCGCTATTCCGGGTACGTGGCCACGCCCGTCCCGGTCGTCCTCGGACGCGCTGGCCGCCGCGCTGGCGAACATTCCAGAAATGTCCGATGTGTTGATCGACGGCCTGGTGGCGTGCGGTGTCCCGGCCGTCATCGAGGCGGCACGGCAACGGGTGGTCATCATCGTGCACCTGCCGCTCGGCGACGAGTCCGAGGCGGCGGCCGACCTGGTGCCGCTCGAGCGCCGGGCCCTGCATGCGGCGGCCGCGGTGGTGGTGACCAGCGCCCAGGCGGCGTCGCGGGTCGTCTCGCTGCACGATCTGCCGCCGGAGAAGGTGCACGTGGCGCCGCCGGGCGTGGATCCGGCGCCGCCGGCCGAGCCGTCCCCCGGCGGTGGCCGGCTGCTCTGCGTGGCCGCGATCAGCCGCCGGAAGGGCCAGGACGTCCTCCTGGAAGCCTTGGCGCGGCTGGACGACCTGGACTGGCGCTGCACCTTCGCCGGCGCGGGCAGCCTGGACGAGATCGCCGACGCCCGCCGAATCGAAGGGGTGACCCGCGGTCGCCACCACGACGAAGCGGCCCACGGCCGTCTCGACGCCGCGGACGCGAAAAACGCCGACGCGGCCCGCCGCCGCCTCCCCCACCCCGGCACTGGGTGGGACGCAATGTACCGGCCGGGTACGACAATCTCCGGCGAGCATCCACAGGGCCGCATCCGGGTGCTCGGGCCGCTGGCCGGCGATGCGCTCGACGCCGCCTACGCCGACGCCGACGTGCTCGTGCTGCCGTCCCGGGCGGAGACCTACGGCATG
>NZ_JBFAZH010000643.1:0-4592 GCF_040681735.1 Actinoplanes sp. NPDC051633
TACGGCCGCTCCGGCGGGAGCAGGCCCGCGGCAGCGTCAGGGTCGCCGTCGGCGAGGGCGGCCCGGATGGCGCGGGCCGTCGGGGTGACGTCGGTGATCGAGACGATCCACTCGTCCACGTAGCGGTCCACCGCTTCGCCCGCCAGGCCCACCTGCAGCGAACGGTGCGGCAGCGGCTGGAGGCGCAGCGAACGTTCCGGGTCCCACTGGATGCGCACCGGGCTGGTCCGCAACGCCCGGGACCACGAGTCCCGATCCGGATGGAACGCCGGGTCGTAGTGGCTCAGGCAGGCCCGGCTCAGCGCCCACTCGAAGCCCTCACGGCTGATCTCGATGGCCAGCACCCGCTCCTGACCGGGCTTCTCCGCCCAGCCGCAGCGGTACATCATCCACAGGAACGACGGCTTGATCCAGGTCATCCGCTCCCGCTTGAACGGCGCGACGAACCGCCCGGCCGCGACCGCCGCCTCGGCGATCGCCGGCGGATAGGCCTGATAGACCACAAGGGACGATGGCGTGTGGACGGCTCGGATCTGGCGCGGGGGAACGGTCATGAGATCTCCAGCATGGCGCGGGCGGGAGCCGATCGGAAACCATTTTCCGGCGGCCGGCGGCCCGCCGCTCAGAGAGCCAGCTCGTCGGCCACGTGCTCGGCGATGGCCAGGCTGGAGGTGGCCGCGGGAGAGGGAGCGTTGCGTACGGTCGTGACCGCTCCCAGCCGGTGGATGCGGAAGTCGTCGACCAGGCTGCCGTCGCGGTCCAGGGCCTGCGCGCGGACGCCCGAGCCGGACCGCAGCACGTCGCCCGGCCCGATCTCCGGCACGTAGCGCTGCGCCGCCCGCATGTACGCGCGCCGGTTCAGCGACCCGTAGACCTCGCGCGCGCCGGTACGCCAATGCTTCGCCGCCATCCGCCACATACCCGGCCAGGCGGCGATCCCGGCCAGATCGCGCGGTGAGAAGTCGCGCCACCGGTAGCCCTCGCGGGCGGTGGCCAGCACCGCATTGGGTCCGACCTCGACGATCCCGGACACCCGGCGGGTGAAGTGCACGCCGAGGAACGGGTAGCGCGGGTCCGGCACCGGGTAGATGAGGCCGCGGACCATGCCGGCCTTCTCGTCCTTGATGCGCATGTACTCGCCGCGGAACGGGATGATGCGCGGCGCCGCGGTGTCACCGGCCAGGCCGGCCACCCGGTCGGTGTGGATGCCGGCGCAGACGATCAGCTGGTCCACGCGGACCTGCTCGTCCTTGCTGTGCATCTCCAGCGCACCACCGGCGGAGGTGATCCGGTTGACCGGAAAGCCGAGGCGCACCTCGCCGCCGGCCGCCACGACGTCGTCGGCGAAGGACTCGGCGACGGCGGTGAAGTCGGTGATCGCGGTCCGCGGCGAGTACAGCGCGCCGAGCCCGGTGGCGTGCGGCTCCAGCTCGCGGATCTCGGCGGGCCCGATGCGGCGCAGGCCGGGCACGTGGTTGTCGCCGGCCCGGAGCGCGAGCGCGTCCATCCGCGCCTCGTCCTCGGAGCTGACCGCGACCACCAGCTTGCCGCACTCGTCGTAGGGCAGCCCGCGCTCGGCGCAGTAGTCCTTGAGCATGTCGCGGCCCCTGGTGCACAGGGTGGCCTTGAGGCTGCCGGGCTTGTAGTAGATGCCGGCGTGCACGACCCCGGAGTTGTGCCCGGTCTGGTGCTTGGCGACCCGGCTCTCCTTGTCCACCACCACGACCCGCACGCCGGGGCGGCGCCGGGCGATCTCGCGGGCGATCGCCAGCCCGACGATGCCGGCGCCGACGACACCGATGGCTTGGTCGGCCATGGTCTGCTCCTCGGCGTCAGGGTGAACGGCGGCGGTGTGCGCAGCCGGGATCCGACCGCACTCTACCCGGTCGGCGAGCCGCCGGACGGCGGTCGGATCACCGGTGAAGGCGCTGGTCAGCGCGGTGCCGCGGAACGGGTACCCGGGGAGGAGCTCCGGATCGTACGGCCGGGCACCGCCGCTGCCCGGACGGGCGCCGGCCCGCTCCTCAGAGCTCGTTGCCCCAGACCATCCGGGCGATCGTCTCGACGTGGATCAGCGTTGCGCGCTGCGCCTCGGCGTCCGTGCGGCCGCCGAACCCGGCGCTCGGGCTCACCGCCAGGCATTCGATGTCCCGGATCGCGGCGGCGGCGTCGATCCGGTCGAGGATCGGGCCGACCTCCTCGAGGGCCGGCGCGGCCGGGTCGACGATGCCGAGGCACACGTCCCGGCCCTCGGGGACCGCGCGCAGCAGGTCCAGCTCCGCCTCGTCACCCCGGGTGAACGGGAGCAGCCAGCGGTCGGCCGGGATCTCGGCGAGCACACGCGGGGGGACCGGGAGCGTGGTGCTGACGGCGATCCGCACGCCGGCGGGCTTCTCCACGCCGATGGCCAGGCTGTCCACGGCGATGGCGTCGGCCGGCGCCAGGCCCTCGCCGTATGCGGGGTTGGAAAGCTGGATGTACCGGATGCCGCGGTCGATGATCCGCGTGATCTCGTCCCGCACGATCAGGGCGAGGGCCTCGCCCAGCTCGCGGGCGCTACGGAAGGGCGAGCCCGCCGCCGGGTCGAAGGCGCGGGCCGCCACGAACGAGGGCGCCGGCAGCGTCGCCTTGGCGGGAATGCTGGTGAGGGTGGCCAGCGCGGCCACGTCGTCGGCGACCAGGGTGCGATGCGGCTCCAGGTCGCCGACCGCGGTCGTACCCCGGAATCCGCGCACCGCGTCCACGACGACGCTCAGCGGGCCCGACCGGCGGAACTCCCCGTCGGTGACGGCCGACAGGCCGAGCTTGCGCTGGGTCCGGACGGCGTCGGCGATCGCGTCCGGTACGGCGAGGCCGGGCGGCCGCACCAGGCTGCCGTGATGGTCGATCCGGAACCTGCCGGTGTCGGCCACCGAGTCAGGCCGGCCGGTTGCGGTGATGGACCAGCTCGATCATCGTGTGGTCGGGGTCGTGGATGTAGCAGAACTTCGACCTGTTCTCCGGCCGCTCGATCGGCCGGGTGTGCCGGATGCCCAGCTCCGCCAGGTGTTCGAGGAAGTCGTCCCAGTCGTCCACCTCGATCGCGAAGTGGTAGGGCGCCATCCGGTCCATCTCCTCGACCGGCGTGAAGTGCAGGTCGAAGTTGCCGCGGGTCATCAGCACCACCTTGGTGTTGCTCTTCGGCGTGACGGCCCGGAGTCCGAACACCTTCGAATACCACCGGATGGTGCGTTCCGGGTCGGTGGTCGGGAAGTTCACGTGGTGGATGTAGCGCGGTTCCTTACTCATGCGGTTCACCCTCGGCTCTCGGCTCGGACGGGGCCGGGCGGCCCTCGAGGATCTGGCCCAGCCGGCTCAGCGCCGGCAGGGCGGCGAGCAGGCGGGCCTGCTCGCAGGGGGTCAGCTCGCCCATCGCCTTGCCGAGCACCTCGACGCGCCCGCGGCCGAACGCCTCCACCACGTCGCGGGCGAGCGGGGTCGGGACGAGCAGCACGGACCGACCGTCCGTTGCGGACGGTTCGCGGTCCACGAGACCGGCGGCGGTCAGGTCCCGCACCAGGTTGCTGACGGTGGGCCGAGCCAGGTGCAGATCGCCGGCGAGCTGCGCCGGCGACACCGGGCCGGCGGCGATCAGTCGCTGCAGCAGCACGGCCTGCGCCTCGGGCAGGGCCGGCAGTCGCTCGGCCGACCGGGTCGCACGGACCAGCGCCCGCCACACCGAGCGCAGCAGGCCGGAGAGTTGCTCCTCGGGCGTTATCGCCATGACGGTGAGGATATGGTTTTGCGACAAAGCCATCAAGGTTTGTCCCAAAACCATTCGCGCTGTCGCGTCCGTCATACCCGCCGCGGCGCTCATCCGGTGCAGAATCACCGGATGAAATACACGCTGCTGATCTGTGACGACGAGACGGTCTCGCCGAGCCGGGAGGAGCTGGCCGCCGATCCGATGATGCAGGCCTGGGAGGCGGATCTCGCCTCGCGCGACGCCCTCAAGGCCGGCGCCCGGCTGCGGCCGGTCGCCGATGCCACCTCGGTCCGGGTCCGCGACGGCGAGACGCTGGTG
This sequence comes from Actinoplanes sp. NPDC051633, assembly GCF_040681735.1. NCBI lineage: Bacteria > Bacillati > Actinomycetota > Actinomycetes > Micromonosporales > Micromonosporaceae > Actinoplanes > Actinoplanes sp. NPDC051633. The sequence continues at coordinate 4,064 of NZ_JBFAZH010000643.1, forward strand.
TCCGACGGGCCGTTCGCCGAGACCAAGGACTTCGTCGGCGGCGTGGCGATCATCGAGGCCGCCGACCTGGACGAGGCCATCGCGGTCGCCGCCGGGCACCCGTGGGCGCACCGGGGCGTCGTCGAGATCCGCCCGGTCTGGGAGTGAGGGCGATCGCCGGGCCGCGGATCGGAGTGCGCGCGGCATGAACGATTCGGTCGCCGCCGCGGTCGACGCGGCGTACCGCGACGAGTGGGGTCAGGTCGTCGCCACGCTGATCGTATACGATTCATGCTGGAGATGAAGTGAAAGTTCTATCTTACGGTCAAAAAGGTGAAGTGCTTGAACTTGTAGGTAACGAAGAAGCAGTTGTACAAATGGGAATTATTAAAATGAAATTACCTATTGAAGATTTAGAAAAAACGAAAAAGAAAAAAGAAAAACCTACAAAAATGATTCGTCTATGAGCCTCTGAGAGCCTTTATAGACTGTTCCATATCTTTCTTTCATCTTTTTCTCACTCCTTATTTTAAACTATTCTAACTATATC
>NZ_JBFAZH010000644.1:0-4589 GCF_040681735.1 Actinoplanes sp. NPDC051633
CACCGTGCACCACCACGTGTCGGCCGTGCTGGGCAAGCTCAAGGTGTCCTCCCACGTCGAGCTCCGTTCGCTCGCCCAATCCGGGTAGCCCGCCCGGCAACGTGGGCCCCGGCTGCCGATGCCCGCACCGCCGGCCCGTTCCTAGCGTCACAGGAGTCCGATTCCACACCCGGAAGGAACTCCTGTCATGCCACTGTTCATGGACGTCCACCACATCGCCGGCGGTGTGTCCTTCGACGACGTCACCGAGGCGCACAAGGCCGATCTGAAGGCGCAGGGCCACCACGACGTCCACTACCTGAGGTACTGGGTCGACGAAGCCGCCGGCACGATCTTCTGCCTGGTCGACGCCCCCGACGCCGAGGCGGCGAACGCCGTGCACCGGACCGCGCACGGCCTCGTCGCCGACGAGATCCACCCGGTGCAGGAAGGGGCCTGACGATGCGACGGATGCTCCTCGGCTCCGCGGCCGCGGCGGTCGTGTTGATCACCGGCACGGTGTCGGCCGCCCAGGCACACGACGGGTCCGGCCTCGGCGCCGTCCGGGCCGCCACCGCGGCGTTCCACAACATCGCCGTCGCCGAGCAGCACGGCTACGGCCTGCTCGCCGACGCGAACGGGATCGCGTGCATCGACATGCCCGGCATGGGCGGCATGGGTGTGCACTGGGCCGACCCGGACCTGGTTGCCGACGGACAGATCCGGGCCCGGGCGCCGGAGGCGTTGGTCTACGCGCCGGACCGCGACGGCACGCTGGTCCTCGCCGCAGTCGAGTACGTCGTTCTCCGGGCCGATTGGGACGGCGCACACCGCCGGCCCCCGGCGTTGTTCGGCCGTAGCTTCGACGTCACGGCCGCGCCGAACCGTTTCGGTCTGCCGGCCTACTACTCCCTGCACGCGTGGGTGTGGAAACCGAACCCGGCGGGCCGTTTCGCGATGTACAACCCGCGCGTCACCTGCCCGTCCGGATCGCCCACCCGGCACGTCCACCCGGCCGCGGCTTCGAACTACCAGGACATGCTGGATCTGCACGCGCTCAAGACGCGGTTCGCAGCCCTCCAGCGCGGGCAGCGCCGGTAGCCGCGCGTCGCCGATTTCATGGCTATCCTCCGTCCCGTGGGGGAGAGCGTCGAGGTCCCCGGCACACCGGAGCCGGGCGGTGCCGGATGAGCGTGACCGTGCGGCCGGTGACGGTCGACGACGCGGCGCGGCTGGCCGAGGTGCTGCGCGCCAATCGGGAGTTTCTCGCGCCCTGGGACCCGATCCGCGACGACGGATTCTTCACCGAGGACGGGCAGCGCGAGCTCATCCGGTCGGCCGTGGACAGTCCCTCCTCCGGGCCGCACGTGATCGAGCTGGACGGCCGGGTGGTGGGCCGGGTCAACCTCAACAACGTGGTGCGCGGCCCGTTCCAGTCGTCCAGCATCGGCTACTGGGTGAGCCGGGAGGCCAACGGCCGCGGGGTCGCCACGGCGGCGGTGGCGCAGATCGTCCGAATCGCGTTCGAGGAGCTCGGCCTGCACCGGCTCGAGGCCGGCACCCTGCTGCACAACACCGCGTCGCAGCGGGTGCTGGAACGCAACGGCTTCACCCGGTTCGGCCTGGCTCCGAAATACCTCTGCATCGCCGGTCGGTGGCAGGACCACGTGCTGTTCCAGCGGATCAACGAAGGCTAGCGGCCAGGGCGTCGACGAACCGGTCCGCGTGCTCCTCCCGCCAGATCAGCGGCGGCCGGATCTTCAGCACCGTGCCGCCCGGGCCGGTCAGCCCGGCCAGCACGCCGCGGGAGACCAGCCCGTCGAGTACGGACACCGCGATCCGGCGATCCGGCAGGTCGACACCGGCGATCAGCCCGAAGCCCCGCACCGCGCCGATCGATGCCGACCCGGCGGCGAGCGCGCGTAGCCGGCCGCGCAGGTGCTCGCCGACCAGGGCCGCCCGCTCCGGGATCCGGCCGGTCTCCAGCACGTCGAGCACCGCGCAGGACGCGGCGGCGGCCGCGGGGGTGGCGGCGAAGGTGGAGAAGTACTCGTAGTCGCGGGCGAGGCTGTCCGCGATCTCCCGGCGGGTGATCAGCGCCCCGATGGGATAGCCGGCGCCCATCGGCTTGCCCAGCGTCACGAGGTCGGGGGTGATCCCGGCGGCCGCGAACCGCCACATCGCGGGACCGCTGCGGCCGAAGCCGGACTGGACCTCGTCGGCCAGGAACAGCGCTCCGGCCTGGTGGGCGCCGTCGACGAGACCGGCCAGGAACGCCGCCGGCGCGTCCAGGACTCCTTCGCTGGTGAAGCCGATGTCGGCGAGCACCAGAGCCGGGCGGTCGAGCTGCCCGGCGGCAGCCGCGATCCGGGCGACGGCCGTCGCCCGATCGACCTCCCCGCGGGGCGCGGCGAAGGTGCCGACGTGCGCCGGCCGGTAGCCGTCCGGCCACTCGTTCGAGCTCAGGTCGGCCATCCACTTGGACGACCCGTGGTAGGCGTGCTCGGCGATGATCGCCGCATGGCCGCCGGTGTGCGCGGTCGCCATCCGCCAGGCCAGGTCGTTGGCCTCGGTGCCCGACGTGGTGAACAGGCAGGTGTCCAGGCCCGCCGGCATGGTGGCGAGGAGCCGCTCGGCCAGCTCGACGATGCGCGGGTGCAGGTAGCGGCTGTGGGTGTTCAGCTCGGCGAGCTGCCGCGACACGGCCTGCGTGACGGCCGGGTGCGCGTGACCGACGACCGCCACGTTGTTGTAGGCGTCGAGGTAGCGGGTCCCGTCGGCGGCGTACAGCCAGGGCCCGGAGCCGCGGACGATCTCCAGCGGTGTGCTGTAGAACAGCGGGGCCAGCGGCCCGCCCATGGCCGCGTGCCGGCGCTCGAGCAGGCCGGGCGCCGCCGCCGTGCCGGACCGTGTCCCGGCCATCCGGTGCAGCCGGTCGGTCAGCACCGCCGGCCCGCCGGCGCACCACTCGCCCAGGACCGAGCGGGTGCGGCCGTCGTACTGGCCGATGTAGGCGGCGTTGCCGGCCTGCGCGGGTGCGCGGCGGGCGGCGATCGCCAGGGTCAGCGCCAGCCGGGCGACGACGAGGTCACCCAGCACGTCGACCTCGGCGGGGGTGAGCAGCCGATGCCGCTGGTACCCGAGCAGCGTGGCCGCCGTCAGCTCCCAGAGGTCGTGCGGCTGCTCGTCCGCGGTGTTGCGCAGCACGGACGTGAGCGTGACGGCCAGGTCGCACACGGCCGCGGTGTGGTGCATGTCGCCGAAGTCGATCAGCCCGGTGACCGTGCCGGCGTGGGCAAGGACGTTGGTCAGCGTGACGTCCGCGTGCTGCTGCCCGCTGGGCAGACCGCGGGTCGCCCCGGCGGCGGCGGTCAGACGATCGAGGTACGGGCGCAGCAGCCGGCCCTGCGCACCCAGCCCGTCCAGGACGCCCGGCGCGGCCAGCACCGCCGGGGCGCGCCGCACGTCCCAGTCCAGCTCCCGCTCGGCCGCCGGGTGGAACAGCCCCTGCAGCGCGAGGCTGGTGCGGGCGGCGAGCGCGCCGACCTGCTCGGCCAGGTCCACCGTGATCGGCGTCCCTTCGAGCGCCGACCCGGGTACGACCGTGATCAGGCGGGCCAGGCAGGAGAGACCAGCTTCGTCGGCCACGGTGGCGACGGAGCCGGCCACCCGCGGCACCGGCAGATCCGGCGCCACCCGCCGGACGTGCTCCATCGCCGCGTTCTCCATGTCGACCACGGCGGCCCGCTCGGCCGGGTTCGACACCTTCAGCACGTACTCCTCGCCGACGAGCACGTTGAGATCCCGCTCGCTCGGCAGGGGCCGCAGCACCGCCGCCTGGAGCCCCCAGCCGTCGTCGAGGAGTCGCCGGATCGAGTCCGGGTCAAGGCGCGGGGCCGGGGTGTCGAGCACGTTCTCAGAGTTCAGCGGCACGATTCGCAGGGTAGGCGGTGCCGGGCCGCCAGGTCAGGGGCGGACCTCGTAGATGTGGTTGAACGGCGTCTCGGCCACCCTGCGGAACCTGGTGAACCCGGCCTCGGCGGTCACGGCGCGGATGCGGGCCGGGCCGGCCTGGGTGCCGAGCGCGGCGCCGGGCGGCTGGGACAGCGATGCCGGGGTGCAGAGCAGCGTCGAGAAGCCGTAGTAGGCGCGGCCGACGGGATTGAAGTTCTCCTCGACGGCGTCGCCGGCGGCGGGCTCGACGATCATCCAGGTGCCGTCCGGGGCGATGACCTCCCGGACGTGCCGGGCCGCGCCAACCGGGTCGCCCATGTCGTGGAGGCAGTCGAACATGGTCACAAGGTCGTAGCCGGCGCCGGAGAAGTCGGTGGCGGCGGCCACCTCGAAGCGCGCCCGGTCACCGACCGCCGCGGCCGACGCCCGCTCCTGCGCCGTGCTGACCGATCCGGAGTGGAAGTCCGACCCGAGGAACGTCGAGCGCGGGTACGCCTGAGCCATCAGCACGGTGGAGGCGCCGTGACCGCAGCCCACATCGGCGACCGTGGCGCCGCGTTCCAGCTTGTCGACGACTCCCTCGAGCGCCGGCAGCCATGACGGGACGAGTGATAATATCTTTGAAATCGGCTCAGGAAAAGGGCATTTTACCCTTG
>NZ_JBFAZH010000645.1:0-4583 GCF_040681735.1 Actinoplanes sp. NPDC051633
GCAGACCACCGAGGGCGCCAAGCTCGACGCGCTCAAGAAGTTCGTCGCCTGGGTGGCCAGCCCCGAGGGCTGCACCTCGACGGCGAAGGCCTACGCGCCCAGCGGCCCGCTGGCGATCAAGGGCTGCACCCTCCCGGACGACGTGCCGCAGGCGGTCAAGGACGCGCAGCCGTACTTCGACAACAAGAACAACAGCCCGGCGCTGGAGTTCGTCTCACCGGTCAAGGGCCCGGCGCTGGAGCAGATCACCGTCGAGGTGGGTTCCGGCATCCGCAAGGCCGACGCCGGCGCGGCCCTCTACGACCAGGACGTCAAGAAGCAGGCACAGCAGCTCGGCCTCGAGGGCTGGTAGGCCCGCATGACGACGACAACGACGCCGGCGGCGACGCGCGAGCAGCGCGGCGCCGCCGAGCGGCGGCCCAAGCAGAAGCGGTGGACTCGCGAGCGCCACTACCCCTACTGGTTCTACTTCCCCGCCGCCGTCATCTTCGGCGTGCTGTTCCTGGTGCCCACCTTCGCGGCGCTCTACTTCAGCCTGACCCGGTGGTCGATCTTCTCCACCACGTTCATCGGCTTCGACAACTTCGTCTCGTTCTTCCAGGAGCCGGCCCTGACCAAGGGCCTGGTCAACACGCTGATCTACGGCGTGGTGACCTCGGGTCTCAAGGTGGTCCTGGGGATGCTGCTCGCGGTGCTGCTCACCTCGCAGATCATCGCCCGCGGCTACCTGCGGTCGGTGGTGTTCTTCCCGGTGCTGCTCAGCGGCATCGGCGTGGGCATCATGTTCCAGGTCCTGATGAACCCGGAACGCGGCCTGATCAACGACACCCTCGGGCTGGTCGGCATCGACGGGCCGGGCTGGCTGACCAACCCGTCCCTGGCGCTCTTCTCGGTCGCCCTGGTGGACGTCTGGAAGGGCGTCGGGCTGGCCACGCTCATCTACATCGCCGGCATCGTCTCGATCCCGAACGAGTACTTCGAGGCGGCCAAGATGGACGGCGCCAGCGCAACCAACCGGTTCTTCCACATCATCCTGCCGCTGGCCCGCCCGGCGACGGTCACTGTGATCATCCTGTCGTTGATCGGCGGCCTGCGGTATTTCGACCTGATCTGGGCGATGACCCGCGGCGGTCCCGGCTTCAGCTCCGACGTCATCGCGTCGGTGATCTACAAGCAGTACCAAGCCGGGTTCTACGGCCTGTCCACGGCCGGCAACGTCATCCTGTTCGTGCTGGTGTGCGCGGTCGTGGTGCCGCTCTTCTGGGCGCTCAACCGCAAGGAGGTGGACCTGTGACCGCCGTCGCCACCGCCACCACCGCCGCTGCGCCGGCCCGGCGCCGATCGCGGAAGAACTACTGGCTCAGCGCACTGGCCATCGTGCTGTCGTTCATCGTTTTCGTGGTGCCGTTCCTGTTCATGGTGCTCACCGCGCTCAAGGACCGCGGCCAGGCATCGGAGCTGGACTTCTCCTGGCCGACAAACCTCCAGTTCGTGCAGAACTTCCAGGAGGTCATCGAGGCCCGCGACTACATGCTGATCATCGCCTTCATCAACAGCATCATCTTGACCGTCGCCAGCGTGGCGATCCTGGTGGTGCTGTCGGCGATGGTGGCCTACGTGCTCCAGCGCCGGAAGAGCCGGTGGAACGGGCTGATCAACTTCCTGGTGCTGGCCGGGCTGATCATGCCGCCGGCGATCGTGCCGACGATCTGGGTCCTGCAGGCCCTCGGGCTGTTCAGCACCATGCCGGGGCTCATCCTCGTCGAGGTGGCGTTCGGCCTGTCGTTCTGCATCCTGCTGTTCCGGGCCTTCATCGCCACCATCCCCAAGGATCTCGACGAGGCCGCGATCATCGACGGGGCCAGCCCGACCCGGCTGTTCTTCCGGGTCATCTTCCCGCTGCTGCGATCGGTGATCATCACGGTGATCGTGGTGCAGGCGGTGGCCATCTTCAACGACTTCCAGAACCCGCTGTACTTCCTGCCCGGCGACGCCAACGCCACCGTGCAGCTGACCATCTACAACTTCACCAGCCAGTTCGCGACCGCGTACAACCTGCTCTTCATGAACATCCTGCTGATCACCATCCCGCCGCTGGTGATGTTCCTGTTCTTCAACCGGCAGATCGTCTCCGGCATGACCGCCGGCGGGGTCAAGGGCTGAGGTTTACTGGATCATGTGACTGACTCGCGTCCGCTGCGCAAGCTGGGCTTCCTGACCATCGGACTGTTCGACGAGGCCGACCCGCGCAGCGGGCACGAGTCCACCCTCGAGATCATCGAGCTGGGCGAGCGGCTCGGCTTCGACAGCGCCTGGCTCCGGCACCGCCACCTGCAGTTCGGCATCTCGTCGCCGGTGGCGGTGCTGGCCGCGGCGTCACAGCGCACGTCCCGCATCGAGCTGGGCACCGCGGTGACGCCGCTGGGCTGGGAGAACCCGCTGCGGCTGGCCGAGGACTGGGCGACCGTCGACATCCTCTCCGGCGGCCGGCTCAACCCGGGCCTCAGCGTCGGGCCGCCGATGCGGTGGGACGAGGTCAAGACCGCGCTCTACCCGTCGTCCGCCGACGTCGAGGACTTCAGCTACGAGCGCGTGTCCCGGCTGCTGTCGTTCATCCGCGGCGAGCCGGCCGCTCCAACCGCCGGCCAGGTCGGCTTCGAGCGGTTCTCCGACCGGGTGCAGCCGCATTCCCCCGGGCTGGGGTCACGCCTGTGGTACGGAGGCGCCTCACTGCGGTCCGCGACGTGGGCCGGCGAGCACGGCATGAACTTCCTGACCAGCAGCGTGGTGAAGGCCGAGGAGTCGGAGGACTTCGAGCAGATCCAGCTGTCCCACATCCGGGCGTTCCGGGCCGCCAGCCCGTCGGGCCGGGTGTCGCAAGGATTGGTGGTGATCCCGACCGACAGCGCCTCGGCGGAGCAGAAGAAGCGCTACCGCTCGTATTGCGACGCGCGGTTGCCACGCACCGCGACACCGCAAGGGCCGGCCCGGATGATGTTCTCCCCCGACATCGTCGGCAGCAGCGCGGAGATCGCCGAGCGGCTGCACGCGCACGCGGCATTCCGCGAGGTGGACGAGGTGGCGTTCGCGCTGCCGTTCACCTTCGAGCACGACGACTACGTGCAGATCCTCACCGACACGGCTCAGTCGCTGGGACCGGCCCTGGGTCGTATCTGAGCCGGATGTGAGCCGCTGACCGGTTGCGGCCAGCGCCGGCGATGGCCGCGGTCGCGCCGAGACGATTGACGGTCATGGGGATCGCACACGTTCTGGCGGCGGCGCTGACCGCCGTGCCCGTGCCCGTGCTCGCGCCGCCGCCCGGCGCCTGCTCCAGCCCGGACCCGGCCCGCCCGGTGGTGACCGCCGCGCCGTGGGCGCAGCGGGTGCTGGACGCGGCCGCCGTGCTGCCGTTCAGCACCGGCGCCGGCGTCACCGTCGCCGTGGTCGACTCCGGGGTCGACGCCGGTCACCCGCAGCTGCGCGGGCGCGGCGTGGTGCTGCGCGGCGAGGACTTCCACCTCGTCGGGAAGCTGCCGGGCGACTTCGACTGCGACTCGCACGGCACCGCGGTGGCGAGCATCATCGCGGCGCGGCCGGTGGCCGGCGTCGGGTTCGCGGGTCTCGCGCCCGGCGCGACGATCCTGCCGGTACGCGTGAGCGACCGCGGCTACACCGACAGCGGCGGCGTGGCGATGATCGACCCGGCGGTGCTCGCCCGCGGCATCTGGCACGCGGCCGACAGCGGCGCGACGGTGATGAACCTGTCGCTGGCCGGCACCGGCAACGACCCGCTGATCCGCGACGCGATCGCGCACGCCGTGCAGAAGGACGTGCTCGTCGTGGCCGCCGCCGGCAACGGGCAGCAGGGATCCGCCGCGCAGATCTCGTACCCCGCCGGATATCCCGGGGTGCTCGGGGTCGGCGCCGTCGACGAGGCCGGCGAGCGGCTGCCCGGGTCGCAGATCGGGTCGCACGTCGACCTGGTGGCGCCCGGCGGCGGGGTGCTGGCCGCGACCCGGGCCGGTGGACATCAGTACTGGCAGGGCACGAGCTTCGCGGCGCCGTTCGTGGCGGCCACCGCGGCGCTGGTGCGGTCGGCGCGGCCGGAGCTGAGCGCGGCCGACGTGGCGAACCGGATCCTGGCCACCGCGACGCCGGCGCCGGGCGGGCGGGAGTCCTACGGCGCCGGGCTGGTCAACCCGTACCGGGCGGTGACCGACGGCCTGGACCCGGCGGCGCCGGCCGCGGTGCCACCCCTGGTGGTGCCGGCTCGTCCGCCGGCTCCCGCCCGCCTGCCGGCGTGGCCGATCCTCGGCTTCGCCGTGCTGGTCGCCGCGCTGATCCTGCTGGCGGCTCTCATCGCCGTGCGCGGCCGGCGCGCCGGCTGGCGGGTTCGCGTAGCGCCCACCCCGCTCGACCGCCCCGCAACAGCAGAGGTCCCGGAGCGCCTCTTCTGAAGTCCCGTCTGTGGGCTACCACTTTGTTGTGCGGCCCGCCCCCCGGGTTGAGCCCGGCCACGACGTCGCGCGCAACGTTCGTGCGGCCCCGGGCACGCAGCCAGGGGAACCGCTGGTGGCGGTTCC
>NZ_JBFAZH010000646.1:0-4579 GCF_040681735.1 Actinoplanes sp. NPDC051633
TGACCGTAGCCTCGCATGTGTGCTGTGTCGGCCCGCTCCACGGCCAGCGGTAGTGCCATTCGTGAACCGCCGCCGACCGGCGACCACGCGACCACGGTTCCGATCTTGTACTGGCGCGCCCGTAGCGGCCTGGCCAGGCTGATCCCCGACGATGCACCTGCGCCAGCCCGGGGAGAGATCATGGACGTTGCCTGCGTGGTCGTCGGCGGTGGCCCGGCAGGGTTGGCGGCAAGCGCCGCGCTGACCGACCGTGACGTGGAGCATGTGGTGCTCGAACGCGGCCGTCCGGGACAGACCTGGCGATCCCAGCGGTGGGACTCGTTCCGGCTCAACACGCCCGGCTGGGCCAACGCGCTGCTCGGCGACCAGGACCGCGACGCGTTCCTGACCGCCGCCGAGGTCGTGCGACGGTTGGATCGGCTGGCCGCCGCATGCCCGGTTCGTGCCGGCGTGGAAGTGCACAGGTTGGTCCCCCACGCCGACGGCTTCGTGCTGGACACCGGCGCCGGCCGGGTCCGATCGCGAGCTGTGGTGGTCGCGACCGGCGGCGAGAACGTGCCCCGACTGCCCACCCTCGCACGGAAGCTGTGCCCTCAGGTCGCGCAGCTCCACGCGGCCGACTACCGCGAGCCGGCGGAACTGCCCGCCGGCGCCGTTCTCGTCGTCGGCAGCGGGCAGTCCGGCTGCCAGATCGCCGAGGATCTCGTCCTTGGTGGCCGGCGGGTCATCCTCGCGACCAGCCCGGTCGGCCGGGTCCCGTGGCGCTACCGCGGCCGCGACACTCAGGAGTGGCTCTTCGACGCCGGCTTCTTCCACCAGCGCATCAATGATCTGCCCGACCCGGCGTTGGCGCACGTACCGCGCCCGATCTTCGGATCCGGTGGACGGAGCTTGAGCCTGCAGTCGCTGGCCCGCGCCGGCGTGACCCTGACTGGTCGGATGACGGCCGTGGCCGACCACCGGATCACCGTCGACGACTCCCTGGCCGACAATGTCGCCGCGGGCGACGCCTTCGCCGCCCGGGCACGCGCGATGGTCGACGACATCATCCGCCGTGACGGCATCGACGCGCCGACCGCCGAACCAGACGCGACCGACGGGGCCGTCGACCTGCCATCCACCACAGCCGTCGATCTGCTCGCGGAGGGTGTCGGCTCGGTCGTGTGGTGCACCGGCTTCACCGGTGACTTCTCCTGGCTCTCCCACAGCCTGCTCAACGGCGCGGGACACCCGGCCCACAGCGGCCCGGCCGCCGCCACCGTGACCGGCCTGTGGTACCTCGGCCTGCACTGGCTGACCCACCGCAGCAGCGACACGCTCAACGGCATGCCACGCGATGCCGCCCGGGTCGCCGACGCGGTGCGCGCACACCTCGACCATCCCCACCGGCCATAGCTCACGGGCCAGATGGCACCTGGCCCACAAGCACGGTCAATGTCACGCCGCCACGCCGACCATTGAGACATTCTCAAACACGCTCTTAGTCACGAACCGGCGCATGTGATCACCAGCCTCACGGGTGGACGATCGACGCGGTCCACTGCCCAAAGGGCATGAAGTCCGACGCAGGCGGTGGCTTCATCGGGTCCTGCTCGGCCTCGACCCGGGTCCGGACGGGCTGCGCTGCGAGCCCAGCCTCACCGCGACTACGCATGCGGCTGAACCAGTCCGGATGGCCTCTACCCTCGACTTGTGCGGCAAGCACGTCGTGGCGCGACCAGCCGGGTATGCCTCGGCCCGACGAGGAGGAGCGATGAGACTGACTACCTACCTGCGCCATCCTTGGACGGCCGTGCTTGCCCGGTGGGGCCGCATCCCCGGGATCCGCACCGCCAAGGTCACGCTCGCTGCCGTGTTGGCCTATGTCGCCGCCGATCTGCTGAACACCACTGCATCACCGATTCTCGCGCCGCTGACCGCCATCCTGGTGGTGCAGCTGACCGTGTTCCAGACGGTCGCCGAAGGACTGCAGCGGGTCCTGAGTGTGCTCGCCGGCGTCCTGGTCGCCGTCGGGCTCGCCACCGTCGTGGGGCTGAGCTGGTGGAGCCTCGGGGCCGTGGTGGCCGTGAGTCTCGTACTCGGGCAGGTCCTCCGCCTGGGGCCGCACACCCTGGAGGTACCGATCAGCGCGATGCTCGTCCTTGCGGTCGGCGGCGCCGCGGCGTCGCAGGCGGCGGCCGGCCGGGTGTACGAGACGCTCATCGGCGCGGCGATCGGCATCGCGGTGAACTTCGCGATCGCGCCTCCGGTGCATGTGGAATCCGCCGGCTCGGCGGTAGCCGGCCTGGCCACCCGCCTGGCGGACTTCTTGCGCTCGCTGGCCACCCAACTGCACGACGGTTGGTCGCGTCAGGCCGCGCAGAACTGGCTCACCGCGGCCCGAGGCCTGAGCGCATCGGTACTGGAGGCCGATCACTCGCTGGTCCGGGCGGAGCAGAGCGCCGTGCTCAACCCACGTGGCGGCGAGGTCCGCGTGGCGCAGCCGCGCCTGCGCACGGCCCTCACCGCGATCGAGTACTGCACCATCGTCGTCCGTACCCTGTGCCGGGAGATCTTCGACCGGACCTTTTACCTGCCGACGGAACTGGAGGCGGAGGTCTATCCCTCAGAGGCCCGCCTGGCTCTCGCCGACGTGCTCGACGTCGCCGCCGCGGCCTTGGACGGCGTGGCCACCGTCGCCGCGGGCGGTGAGCCGGTCGAGATCGCCCGCGCCCGCGTGGCCGAGCAGCTGGACGAGCTGTACCAACGGCGCGAGCTGCTGGGCCGACTGCTGCTGGTCGACCCGCACGCCGACGCCGCGGCCTGGCAGCAACACGGCGCGCTGCTCACCGCGGTGGATCGGCTGCGGGTCGAGATCGAGGCGGCGGTACGTCCTGCCGCCGAGCCGTGGCGCCCGCCGTCGCTGACCGAAGGGCCGCGACGGGCGGCGCGGCGCGTCGTGGGCGCCGCCGAGCAGACCCTGCCACTGGTCACCGACCGTTCCCGGCAGGCGGTTCGGCGAGTGATGGACGTCGCCGCAGAAGCCGCGGCGGAGGCGGCGGCGAATTTGGCCAACCCCGATCCACGGGCGGCCCGTCCCCACAGGCGGGATGCCGGCGCGAGCCTGCCGGTCGAGCAGGCGGCCGCCGACGCCGCAGCGGCCGCCGTCCGGGCCGCCGCGGACTCCCTCGCCGAGGAGGAGGCGGCGAAGCACCCGCCGCGACCGGGCACCACCGAGCCGAAAGCCGACCAGGAATGACCGTCGAGCAGGCGCAACACCTGCGCAGCCTCGGATACCGCGCGTTCAGGGCTTTCACTTCGCCAGGCCCATGACCCCTGAGGAGTTCACCAGATGTCGGACTGACGCCGAAAGTGTCTCTTAAGCGCCCCTGGCAGACTCGTTTCGATGTCACCCCGTCGGACACGGTCACCCTGGGCGATCTGCAATTCGGCACCGATGTGAAGGTCCGATTCGGTGAGCTCGGCGCGTACCACGTCAATCTGCCGATGGCAGGCTCGTTGACCTGGCGGCAAGGTCGCACCGGCCCTCTGCAGGCCACGACGAGAACCGCGGCGTCTTCCAGCGGGTCGGTGACACCTCCCTCGAGAAGTGGGATGGCGACTGCCGGTTGCTGGCCGTGAAGATCGACCGCGCGACGCTGGAGAACGAACTCGCCCGCCTCCTCGACGCTCCGGTCCGCTCGCCGGTCACGCTCGCGCCGACCATCGACATCACTCGTGGGCCGGGTGCCAGTTGGCTGCGCCTTGTCCGGCTGCTGGCCGCCGACGCCACCCAGCCTCAAGGTCTGATCCACCACCCCGTGGCCGGGGCCCGGCTGCAAGAGGCCCTGATCGCTGGACTGCTGAGCGCCACGGACCACCCGTACCGCGACCGGCTGGAGCGCCCGAGCGCGGTAACGGCAGCGCCGGGTGCGATCCGGCGTGTCGTCGAGGCCATGCGGGCGGACCCTGGCAAGCCGTTCACCGTCGCCGACCTCGCCGGCGTCGCCGGCGTCAGCGTTCGAAGCCTGCAGGATGGTCTCCGGCGCTATGTCGGGACGGCGCCGATGACCTACTTGCGGCACGTGCGCCTCGCCCGTGTCCACGAGCACCTGCGTCAAGCCGACCCTACGGTGCATACCGTCACCGAGATCGCCTACCGCTACGGCTTCACCCACATGGGCCGCTTCGCCGGGGAATACCGCGCCCGGTACGGTACCTCTCCCCGCGAGACCTTGCGGAGGTAGCGACGGTCAGTGGTGCATCGCGAAGCGCCGTACCGTAGAGCAATCCTCAGTTTCGAGGCGGGCCGGACGATAGGGTCGCTCGGAGGCGATATGGAGCCGCGGGAGACGTCAGGGATCACGGTGCACGCCATCCTGCGCTTCGTCGAGGAGCGTGGTGGCGAGGCGGCCGTCCGGCAGGTGCTGGAACGGGCCGGCGCATCCGCTGATCGCGAGGCCTACCTCGACAAGCGCCGCTGGTGGTCGTACGAGACCAAGATTTCCCTGTTCGCGGCCGCGGCGGACGTCCTCGGCGACGACAAGGTGGGCCTGGGGGTGGCCGAAGCCGCTCTGACGCACAGCGTCGGCGCGGCGGA
>NZ_JBFAZH010000647.1:0-4577 GCF_040681735.1 Actinoplanes sp. NPDC051633
GCCGCGGCTTCGACCGGTTCTACGGCTTCCTCGGCGGCGACACCAGCCAGTGGTATCCGGATCTGATCTCCGACAATCATCAGGTCGAGCCGCCGGCGACTCCGGAGCAGGGCTACCACCTGAGCGCCGATCTGGCCGACAAGGCGATCGCGTTCATCGCCGACGCCAAACAGGTCGCCCCGGACAAGCCCTTCTACCTGCACTTCTGCCCCGGCGCGACGCACGCCCCGCACCATGTAGCGAGGGAGTGGGCGGACCGCTACCAGGGCCAGTTCGACGACGGCTGGGACGCCTACCGCGAGCGGGTCTTCGCCCGGCAGAGGGAGCTGGGGGTGGTCCCGGCCGGCGCGGAACTGTCCCGGCACGACCCGGACGTGCCGACCTGGGATTCGATGTCGCCGGACGCCCGCCGGCTCGCCAGCCGCAGCATGGAGGTCTTCGCGGGCTTCCTGTCGCACACCGACCACCACATCGGCCGGCTGCTCGACTTCCTGCGGGAAACCGGTCAACTGGACAACACGCTGATCATGGTCGTCTCGGACAACGGGGCAAGTGCGGAAGGCGGGCCGGGCGGCACCACCAATGAGACGCAATTCTTCAACAACGCCCCGGAGCCGCTGGAGGACAGCGTGGCCCGGATCGACGAGCTGGGCGGCCCGACAACGTTCAACCACTACCCGTGGGGTTGGGCCTGGGCGGGCAACACGCCGTTCCGCCGCTGGAAGCGTGAGACCTACCGCGGCGGCGCCTGCGACCCCTTCCTCGTTCACTGGCCGAGCGGCATCAGTGCCCGCGGTGAGGTGCGCAGTCAGTACGCCCACATCGTCGACATGGTGCCCACAGTTCTCGACGCGTTCCACCTGCAGCCACCGGCCGCCATCCGCGGCGTCACCCAGGCGCCGATGCACGGGGTCAGCTTTGCGCACACGTTCGACGACGCCGGCGCGGCGTCCCGACACCACACCCAGTACTTCGAGATGTTCGGCCACCGCGCCCTCGACCACGACGGATGGCGGGCGGTCTGCCCGTGGCCGGGACCGTCGTTCGCCCAGGCCGGCCGGCCCTTCGGCTCGCCGATCCCGGCCCAGGTTCTCAGCGACCTGGACGCCAACGCGTGGGAGCTCTACCACGTCGCCGAGGACTTCGCCGAGAACCACGACGTCGCCGGCCAACACCGGGACAAGCTCATCGCGTTGATCGCCCAGTGGTACATCGAAGCCGGCAAGTACGGCGTGCTACCGATCGACGGCAGCGCCGTGGAACGGCTGATGACCGAACGCCCGCAGATCACTAGGGACCGGACCAGCTACACGTTCTGGCCCGGCACCCAGATGCTGCCGTACGCTGTCGCCCCGAAGGTCCTCAACCGCCCGCACAGCATCACCGCAGACGTGGAAATCCCTACCGGCGGCGCCGCAGGGGTGCTGCTGTGTCAGGGCGCCAACTCCAGCGGCTTCTCGCTCTACCTCAAGGACGGCAGGCTGCACTACGCCCACAACTACGTCGGCCGTGCCGTCTACACCGCGTCCTCGCGGGAACCCGTGCCGGAGGGCCGGCACACGCTGCGCTTCGAGTTCGAACCCACCGACAAGCCGGACATCGCCCAGGGCAAGGGCGCCCCAGGACGGGCGCAGCTCTACATCGACGGCGAACTGGTAGGCGAGACCGACATGCCGGTCACGACCCCGATCATGTTCAACCCCGGCGGCATGAGCTGCGGCGCCAACCCGAGCTCGCCAGTGACCCCGGACTACCAGTCACCGTTCCGCTTCACCGGCACCCTGCACAGCGTGACGGTCGACGTCAGCGGTGAGCTGATCACCGACACCGACAGCGAGATCCGCATTGCGATGGCGCGGCAGTAATCGCAGCGACCGAGCCAGCCGCGTTGCCCGACAGTGTCTGACAGGCTGGCAGGGACCCCACTGCCAGCCTGGCCTGATCCACTTCACTCTGCCGGTCAAGCGGGCCGACATGGCCGTGCCCGCCGTCGCCGGTATCCAAAGAATGCCACGCATGAGGCCTCGTGTAATCGAGCGACAGACCGGCAATGGTCGTTGCCAAGAGAACCACTACCGACCCCCTGCGCTGGGCGTGCCACGACGACACAGCCTGCTTGATGGCTTGACCCCTACGTGACCCCAACGGACCGCAAATCCGGCACCGATGGCAAGAGCGGCCAAGCTGCCGAGCCGTGGTCAGCGCCCATGACCACGGCTCGGCGGGTGTCCTCTTAACCCGCTGGCCGGATCGCCGTCGCCTTGCGGACCACGGACTTGCCAGCCGGTCCGCGTGAGGAGAAGGATGACCGAGGGCCCTGCGGGCGCCGGGTCCCGGCGTGAGGAGCCAAGACAATGGCGCAGCAGAGCGATTTAGCCCTCCTCCAGGACCCAGTGGCAGAGGAGCTGCTGATATCGCAGCAGTTGGCGCGGCTGGCCTATGCGTGGACCGACGGCACGCCGCGCGTGGTGCCGATCTGGTTCCACTGGGACGGTCGGGTCGTCACCCTCGGCACGCCGGTTCGGGCACCGAAGTTGCGGGCCCTCGCCAGCAATCCCAACGTCGGCCTGACCATTGACGACTCAACCTCCTGGCCGTACAAGGCGTTGCTCCTCCGCGGCCAGGCCTCTGTCGAGATGCTCGACGACGTTTCCCCCGAGTACGCGGCCTCGGCCCGCCGCTACTTCGGGGAGACCCAGGGCGACGCTTGGGTAAGTCAGCTACGAGGACAGCCGATGGCGCGGATCTCCATCGAGCCCACCTGGGTTCGAGTGCTGGACTTCGTGACGCGCTTTCCCAGCGCGCTGTCAGCGTGACGAGTTCGCGCTACCGACGCCCGATGACGCCTGCGCCGCCCGCTGGCAGTGGTGGGGGTGGCCGCATCACCCGTACAGCCATCCGTACAGCCAAGCCGCCCCGTTGACGCCGACATCGGCCGACACCGGCAGACAGGCTGAGCAGGAACCCGCTCCCCTGCCAGCCGGTCCTGATCTACTTCTAACCCGACGGTCGTTCGACGAGATCGAAGCGGACGTTGCGCGTTGACCGTGCGGGAGGGGAGTGACCAAGATCAGGCCGTCTCCGGGCCGTGGGAGGGGAACCACGGGCACCCAACGTCGACAACTGGTGACGATCGAACCGCCAGGTCAGGCGACGTTCCGCCCGGTTCGCCCAACAGCGTCCACGAGTAGGATTAATGCAACGCCAAGTAGCCGGTAGGGTGCCTGCGTCGAGCTGTTTCGTCTCTCGAGACCGACTGGCAGAAGGGCATGGCGCCGTGCGGAAGCTGGTCTACGGCATGAACGTGTCCCTGGACGGTTTCATCGCCGCGCCGGGTGACGACATCGGCTGGAGCGAGCCGAGCGACGAGCTGTTTCAGTGGTGGCTCGACCAGGAGCGGGCCATTGGTCTGTTCCTGTACGGGCGCAGGTTATGGGAGACCATGAGTTCCTACTGGCCGACCGGCGATCAGCAGCCGGGCGCCACCCCGGCGCAGGTCGAGTTCGCGCGCAACTGGCGGGACACGCCGAAGGTGGTGTTCTCGTCGACGGTCGACAAGGTTGACTGGAACACCCGTGTGGTCACCGGCGACGCGGTCGAGGAGATCACCCGGCTCAAGGCCGAGGACGGCGAGCCAATGCGCGTCGGTGGGGCAACGCTCGCCGGCGCGGCCATGCGTGCCGGGCTGGTCGACGAGTACGAGATCGTGACCCACCCGGTGCTGGTGGGCGGTGGCAAACCGTTCTTCACGGCGGTGGACAGCTGGGTGACATTGAACCTGGTGGAGACGCAGACGTTGCCCGGCGGGGTCTTGATGACCAGGTACGAGACGAGGCGGTAAGCGTCCGGCATGTCCGGTCAGTCGGTCGCGCAACCGTGTCGGCCATTCCGATGCAACAAGTCCGGCCGGCCACTGCGCATGCCGGCGGATGCGGGTCAGGTCGTCGGGGAAGCGGCCGGTGGCATGGGCCCGACCCTGCTGACCCGCAGCCCTGAGCGGCCCAAGTGCCCATACGTCATCTCGTCGCTCATGGCGCGAGCATACGTATGATGGTCGGGCTTGCAGCTGATCGTGACACCGCCCGAGGAGGTGAGACCCCATGAAGCTGTATCGATGTGGGTGCTCCCCCTTCCCGTCACGGGTTGGCGATTGATGTAGGTGTCGCCGGGAGCGCCTTTCCGCCAGGCACTCCCGGAGGGCAACACCCATGGAATCTCTGCCGTTCAGCGGCGATACGGTCGAGCGCACGCCCCACGACGTGATCATTGCCGGCTGCGGGCCGGCCGGCGCGATGCTCGCCGCCGAACTGCGGCTGCACGATGTGCGGGTGCTCGTCCTGGAGAAGGAAACCGAGCCCGTGTCGCTCGCCCGCATCGTCGGGCTGCACATCCGCAGTCTCGAGCTGCTGGCGATGCGCGGGCTGCTGGACCAAATCGCCGAACGCGGCCGGCGGCGTCCGGCCGGCGCCTACTTCGCCGCCATCGACAAACCCGCGCCCCACGGCCTGGACACCGCGCACGCCTATCTGCTGGGCATCCCGCAGCCGGACGACGACCGGCTGCGGGATGCCCAGCAG
>NZ_JBFAZH010000648.1:0-4572 GCF_040681735.1 Actinoplanes sp. NPDC051633
TGGCACTGGACCGCGCGCCGAGCTGGCACCGGACGGCGCGCCGAGCTGGCACCGGACGGCGCGCCGAGCTGGCACCGGACGGCGCGCCGAGCTGGGACCGGACCGCGCGCCGAGCCGAATGGGGCGGCACCCAGCGTGACCCCCGGCATTCACGCCGCGGACATGAACCCTCGGGACCACGCCGCGTCCAGGACGGCCGTCGCCGCTATGGCTGGGCCTTGCTTGCCAGCAGGGCGGTGACGGCGCGGGTCAGGGTGGCCCGGGCCTTGTCCGCCGACATCTCCATCGGCTTGCGCAGCGTGTCCCACGTGTTGAAGGTGCTGACCGCGGTGAGCGCGTCCAGCAGCACCTCGTCGTCGCCGATCTCCGCCGCAAAGAGCGCTCTCACCTCGTCGCGTACGCGCTCCACGTGCAGTTGCCGGTAGTGCTGCAGCGCCGGGGAGAACGGCTCCTTCAGCGCCGAGGCGCGGGCCGCGGGACCGATCGCGTCGTTCATGCGGGCCCGCTGCTTGCAGTACGTGTCGATGCGCTCGGTCAGCGGCAGATCCGGGGAGATCGGCACGAACGCCTTGTCGCGCATGTCGAGGATCCGCTGGGCGCTGGCGGTGAACAGCGCCTCCATGTCGGCGAAGTGGCTCCACAGTGCACGCAGCGAGACGCCCGCCAGCTTGGCGATCTTGTCGGCGGTCGGGCGCAGGTCATCGGTGGTGATGAGGCTGACGTGCGCGTCCACGATCGCGTTGCGGGTGCGTTCGGACCGGGCGGTGCGCCCGTCCACGCGCGGGGTCGGTGTGGTCATGCGTTGCTCCGATAGCGGTTGAGCTCCCGCCGGGCCAGCGAGCGCTTGTGCACCTCGTCCGGGCCGTCGGCCAAGCGGAGCGTACGGGCCGACGCCCAGAGCCGTGCCAGCGGTGTGTCCTGCGACGTCCCGGCGGCGCCGTGTGCCTGGATCGCCTTGTCGAGGATCCACTCGACGGTCAGCGGGGTGACGATCTTGATGGCCTGGATCTCGGTGTGCGCGCCCTTGTTGCCGACGGTGTCCATCAGCCAGGCGGCCTTGAGCACCAGCAGGCGGGCCTGCTCGATGCGCACCCGCGACTCGGCGATCCAGTCCTGGATGACGCCCTGCTCGGCCAGCGGCTTGCCGAACGGCTCGCGGGTGAGCGCACGCTTGCACATCAGCTCGAGGGCGCGCTCGGCCATGCCGATCAGGCGCATGCAGTGGTGGATGCGGCCCGGGCCGAGGCGCGCCTGCGAGATGGCGAAACCGCCGCCCTCCTCGCCGATCAGGTTCGACGCCGGCACGCGGACCTGGTCGAAGATCACCTCGGCGTGGCCGCCGTGGTCGCCGTCGGTGTATCCGAACACGGTCATGCCGCGCTTGATCGTCAGACCGGGCGTGTCGCGGGGGACGAGGATCTGGCTCTGCTGGACGTGCCGCGCGGCCTGCGGGTCGGTCTTACCCATGACGATGAAGATCTGGCAGTTCGGGTTCATCGCGCCGGAGATGTAGAACTTGCGGCCGGTGATCACGTACTCGTCGCCGTCGCGCTCGATGCGGGTGCCGATGTTGGTCGCGTCGGACGAGGCGACCTGCGGCTCGGTCATCGCGAAGGCGGACCGGATCTCACCGGCCAGCAGCGGCTTGAGCCAGCGCTCCTGCTGCTCCGGCGTGCCGAACTCGGCCAGCACCTCCATGTTGCCGGTGTCCGGCGCGGCGCAGTTCAGCGCGGCCGGGGCGATCGCCGGGCTCCGGCCCATGATCTCGGCGAGCGGGGCGTACTGCAGGTTGGTCAGGCCGGCGCCGTGCTCGCCGGGCAGGAAGAGGTTCCACAACCCGCGCGCCTTCGCCTCGGACTTGAGGCCCGCCAGCAGCGGCGGCGACGACCAGCCGGACTCGGCGGCGTGGAACTCCTCCTCGGCCGGGTAGACGAACTCGTCCATGAAGGCGAGCAGCCGCTTGCGGTAGTCCTCGGTCTTCTCGTCGTACGTGAAGTCCACGCCTATCCCTCCAGCGCCTGGTGTCCTTGCTCGACCAGCGGCGCCACCATCGCGCCGACCGTGTCGAAGCCCTCGCCCACGGTCTGCCCCTGGACGAACCGGTAGTGCACGCCCTCGAGGATGACGGCGAGCTTGAAGGTGGCGAACGCGACGTACCAGTGCAGGTCGCTCACATCGCGTTTGCTGCGTTCGGCGTACCGCCGGGTCATCTCGTCGACCGTCGGGTGGCCGGCGATGGTCAGCGGCGGGCGGGCCGTGCCCTCCTTGGTCAGCAGCGGCCGGTCCGCGTAGACGAGCATCAGGGCGACGTCGCTGAGCGGGTCGCCGAGCGTCGACATCTCCCAGTCGAGCACCGCGGCGACGGTCAGGTCGCCGTCGATCAGCACGTTGTCGAGGCGGTAGTCGCCGTGCACCACCGTGCCGTCGCCCTCCGGCACCTGCACGGCCAGGCGGGCGTGCAGCTCCTCGATGCCCGGCACGTCCCGGCTGCGGGAGGCGTCCAGCTGCTTCTTCCAGCGGCGCACCTGGCGCTCGTTGAAGCCCTGTGGCCGGCCGAAGTCGCCCAGCCCGATCGCCACCGGGTCGAGCGCGTGCAGGTCGGCCAGGGTGTCGACAACCGAGAGGACCAGGGCGTGCGTCGCCTCCGGGCCGAGCGCCTCGATGTCCTCGACGGCCCGGTAGATGTGGCCGTCCACGTACTCCATCAGGTAGAACGGCGCCCCGATCACCCCGGGGTCGGTGCACAGCCGGATCGGTCTCGGCGCCGGGAAGCCGGCCGCGGACAGGGCGGAGAGCACCTTGTGCTCGCGGCTCATGTCGTGCGCGGTGGGCAGCACGTGCCCCAGCGGCGGCCGGCGCAGCACCCACCGGGAGGCGCCGTCGCTGACGGCGTATGTCAGGTTGGACCGCCCGCCGGCGAACAACGTCGCCGTGAGCGGCCGGTCCGAACCCAGAAACGCCTGCAGCGCGACCGGGTCGAGGCCCGGCGGTGCGGTCACCCGAAGCTCCGCTGGATCTTGTTCATCCCCGCCAGCCAGCGGTCCGGATCCGAAGCCCTGCGCTGGTAATACTCCGCCACCTCGGGGTGCGGAAGGATCAGGAAACCGTCCGACTTGATCGAATCGGCCACCACCGACGCCACCTCCGAAGCCTCCATCGCGCTGTCGGCGAGCAGGCTGCTGCTCGCGCTCCGGCCGCCCCCGCGGGTCATCATGTCCGTGCGCACGCCCTGCGGGCACAGCGCCTGGACCTTGATGCCACGATGAGCGTAGGTGGCGCGCAGCCACTCCGCGTAGGCCAGGGATGCGTGTTTGGTCACCGAGTACGTGGCGCTGCCGAGCAGCGTGAGCAGGCCGGCCGCCGACACGGTGACAAGCAGATGTCCGTGCCCGCGGTCCAGCCACCGGGGCAGGAGCGCGCGGGACGCGTACACGTGGCTCATGACGTTGACGTGGAAGTCGCGCAGCCAGACGTCGTCCGGGGTCTCCGGGCCGCCCGAGGAGAGCACGCCGGCGTTGGCGCAGAACAGATCGATGCCGCCGAGCTCATCCCAGGCGACGTCGACGAGCCGGCTGATGTCGGCCTCGTTGCCGGCGTCGCCCGGGACGACCCGCCCCCCGATGTCGGCGGCGACCGCCTCGGCCGCCGCCGCGTCCACGTCGTTGACGATCACCTGCGCGCCGTCCGCGGCGAACCGGCGGGCCAGGGCGGCGCCGATGCCGCCGCCGGCGCCGGTCACCACAACCTTTTTCACGGGCCCGCTCACTGCACCGACCCCGCCAGCGTGATGCCGCCGTCGATGACGAGCGTCTGCCCGGTGATCCAGGCGGCGTCCGGCGAGCATAGGAAGGAGACCGCGCCGGCGACGTCCTCGGGGACGCCCAGCCGTTTCAGCGGGTACGTGGCCGCCACCTCTTCCTCGCGGCCCTCGAAGAGCGCGGAGGCGAACCGGGTTTTGACCACCGCCGGGGCGACCGCGTTGACCCGGACCGAGGGCCCGAGCTCGACGGCCAGCTCCTCGGTGAGGTGGATCAGCGCCGCCTTGCTGACGCCGTAGAAGGCGATGCCCGGCGCGGGGCGGACGCCGGAGACCGACGCGATGTTCACGATCGAGCCGCCCGCGGACAGCCCGCCGCGCAGCGCCTCCTGCACCCAGCCCAGCGTGCCGACGACGTTCACGTCGATGATCTTGCGGGCCGCGCCCAGGTCGAGATCTTGCAGCTTGCCGTAGACCGGGTTGATGCCGATGTTGTTGACCAGCGCGCCGATCGGCCCGAACCGGCCGACCACGGTGTCGACGACAGCGGCGCGATGGTCCGCGTCGTCACCCTTGCCGGCCATCCCGATCGCGACCTCCGGCCCGCCCAGGTCCTTCACCGCCGTGTCGAGGGCGGTGGCGTCGCGGCCGGTGATGCAGACCCTCGCGCCCTCGGCCACGAACCGCTGGGCGATGGCGAACCCGATGCCCCGGCTCGCGCCGGTGACGACCGCCACAGCGCCGGTCAGCTGCGTCATCTGTGGATCTCCCTCGGTACCTTTTTGCACTACTAATGCAAATACTAAACGCAAGCC
>NZ_JBFAZH010000649.1:0-4562 GCF_040681735.1 Actinoplanes sp. NPDC051633
GTCAGCGTCACCACCGCGTCCAGGGTGACCCCGAAGGGGCTGGCCACCGAGCTGGTCACGCGGTGGTCCGCGGGGCGGCCGGTCATCCGTACCCGGATCGGGTTGTCCCAGTGCAGCGGGCCGAGGCGGAACCGCTCGACCGCCACGTACTCGACGGCGCCGCTCACCTCACGGATGTCCCGGACGGCGACCACCAGCGGCGCCATCCCCACATAGCTCCGCGGGTCCATCAGGTGCGCGTAGACCACGGCAGGCTCGGCATTCACACGAAACTCTGTGGAGAAGCGCATGCCTCATGATCCCGGACCGCGTTTGTCCCGGCCGAGCCGGGGAAGCCGGAAAGCATGCGCTTCGGATACAAACTCTCCGCGGAGGGCTTCGGGCCCCAGGAACTGATCCGGCAGGCGGTCGCCGCGGAGCGGGCCGGCTTCGACTTCGTCGAGATCAGCGATCACTATCACCCGTGGCTGGACGTGCAGGGGCACTCGCCGTTCGCCTGGACCGTGCTGGGCGCGATCGCCGCCAGGACCGAGCGGATCGGCCTGGCCACCGGCGTCACCTGCCCGAGCGTCCGGTACCACCCGGCGATCATCGCACAGGCCGCCGCGACCCTCGCGATCGTCTCGGACAACCGCTTCACGCTCGGCATCGGCGCAGGGGAGCGGCTCAACGAGCACGTCGTCGGCACCGGCTTCCCGAGCGTGCGTGGACGCCACGAGCGGCTCCGCGAGGCGCTCGACATCATCAACCTGCTTTGGCAGGGCGGCTACCAGTCGTACGAGGGAAAGCACCTCCAGCTCGAGGACGCCCGCGTGTTCGACCTGCCCGAGCAGCTGCCGGTGATCGCGGTGGCGGCCGGCGGCAAGCAGGCCGCGGAGCTCGCCGCCACCCACGGCACCGGGCTCTTCGCCACCGAGCCGCGCACGGACCTGGTCGAGACGTTCCAGAAGGCCGGCGGCGACGGACCGAAGTACGCCGAGGTGCCGATGGCCTGGGCGACCAGCGAGGACGCCGCGGTCGAGGAGGCGCTGAAGACGACGGCGTGGGCGGTGACCGGCTGGAAGGTGATGGCGGAGCTGCCCAACCCGGTGAACTTCGAGGCCGCCGCGCAGACCGTGACCGCGGACGACATCCGCAAGCAGTTCGTCGTCGGCCCCGAGACACAGCCGTACGTCGAGCGCGTCAAGGAGTACACCGACGCCGGGTACGACCACATCGTGCTGCAGAACGCCGGCCCGGACCCGGACGGCTTCATCGACTTCTTCGCCAAGGAGCTCAAGGACGCGCTGTCCCGATGAGCTGAACCGCCCGGGTCGTGCCGGGAGAACTCAGTCGCGGAAGACCAGGCGGGCCACCGGGAACTTGCGGTCCGTCTTGGTCTCGTAGTCCGCGGCGTCCGGCCAGTACTCGCGCCAGATGCCGTAGAGCCGCTCCCAGTCCGGCTCGCCCGGACGGACCACGGTGGCGTCGGCCAGCTTGGTCTCGGTGCCGATCTCGACCGTGACCGGGCCGTCGGCCGCCGCCAGGTTGGCCACCCACTGCGGGTCCTGCGGGGCGCCGCCCAAGCTGCCGCAGACCACCCTGGCGTCCCCGTCGGGGGCGGCGACCAGAGGGTTCACGACCTCCTTGCCGGACTTGCGGCCGTGCGTGTGCAGCAGCACGAGCGTCTTGCCCGCCCAGTGCTCACCGACGTCGCCGCCGCGCTCGTGGAACTTCTCGATGATCGCGTCATTGAAACCCATGATCTGAAGTTACCCGGCCGCGGGCACATCCACCTCGACGGCGAGCAGGCGCGCCTCACGGGCGTTCGAGCGGGCGTGCTCGTCGAAGTCCGGGGCCGCGCAGAGGTACAGCGTGTGACCGGCCATGCCGACGGCGAAGACCCCGCTGCCCGCCTGCACCTCGTCCACGATCGCGCCGCCCTGGCGGACCCGCAGCGCCCGCCCGCCGGTGCCGTCGGCGATCCAGACCGCTCCCTCGGCGTCCAGGCACGCACCGTCCGGCGCCACCACGAGCTGCGGCAGCACGCGGCCGATCTCGGTCTCGGTCGGCACCAGCCCGAAGCTCGCCCACACCCGCCGGTTGGTCAGCGAGCCGTCCTCGGCCACGTCGAAGGCGGTCATCCGGTTGCCGAACGTCTCGTTGACGATCAAGGTGGCGCCGTCGAGCACCGAGCCGTTCGGGAACCACAGCTCCTCGGCCACGACCGTGACCGTCCCGTCCGGGTCGACCCGCGCGAGCTTCGACGGCGCCAGCGCACCGCCGTTCATCAGATCGAAACCGAAGCTCCCGACGTACGCGCGGCCGCGCTCGTCCACCACCATGTCGTTGACGTGCCCGGGCAGGGCACCGGACAGGTCGGCGTGCGTGACCAGGGTGCCGTCCGGCTCGCGCCGCAGCACACGCTGGTCGCGCATGGAGACGACGAGCAGCCGACCGTCCGGCAGCCAGCCGAGGCCGGAGGGCTGGGCCGGCACCTCCGCCTCGACCCGGACGTCCGAGCCGTCGGGTTCGGCCGACACCACCTGATGGAGATAGAAGTCCGAGACCCACAGCCGGCCGTCGTGGAAGCGAGGTGCCTCGAGGTAGTGGAACCCGGTCAGAACTTCTCTGATCTCCCTGGTCATGCCGACAACGTCCCCCGCACGCCCCCGGCGAGTCAAGGGGCATGCGGGGGACGTACATCGCGAGTTACAGGTCGGCCGGGCCGGCCGCTGTGGCCTCGGCCTCGGCCGCGGTGAGGCGGGCCGCCGCGCGCTGCTCGGCCGCCTCCGGCCGTGGCGACATGGACGTCCCGCGCCGCGCCGCCGCGGGGGCTACGTCGGCGCCGGTATCGCCGACGATGCCCCCGCGGATCCGGTTGTTCGGGGCCACCACGGCGGCCGGGTTGTTGGCCTGCACGGTGAGCACGCCGTCGATGATGTTGTCGTCCACGGTGACGCCGCCCGAGGTGTTGGTGACGCTCACGTCCCGGCCGAAGTAGCCGCCGGACGCGCAGCTGTCCAGGCCGCCGTTCGGGCCGAGCTGGACGCCGCCCAGATTGCCGGCGAAGGTGGCCTTGCCGCGGACCGCGCTGCCGCACACCACGCTGCCGGTGGCGCTGTTCAGCACCTGGAGCGTGCCGTCGAGGAACGAGTCGTGCACGTCGGTGTAGTACGTGCCCGAGCTGTTGACGTTGCCCTCGATCTGGGTGCCCTGGTCGATGCGGACGTCGCCGGCGCCGGCCGTGACCCCGCCGGCCACGGTGCTGCCCTCGACGAACAGGAAGCTGTCGACGGTGGTGGAGCCCTTCGGGCGTACCGTGATCGTCCCGCTCTGCGCGTCGCGCAGATAGACGCCGTAGCCGCCGGCCGCCAGCACCACCTGGCCGGAGACGACCGAGCTGCTCGCGTCGAAGTAGCCGTTGCCGGCGATGCGGACGTCGCCGCTCACGCGACCGTTCGCGACCACGAGGTTGGCGCCCGCGGCCACGCTGACGTTGCCGGTGATCGTCGTGCCGGCCAGATCGCAGGACTCGTTCGGCGGTACGTAGAGGTCGTTCGGCACGGTGACCGCGCCGCCGGTGCCGATGCAGTAGGTGACCAGGTCGGCACTGGCCGGTCCGACGCCGACGAGCATCCCGCCGGCAGCGACTCCGGCGGCGACCGCGGCGATTATCCGTCTGGGCATTGCGATTCCCCCTGTTGTGGTCATGAGCCGATGTCCGATCGGGCCGCTGCCCGGACGATGGCGCCCTGCTGACGCTTGGTGATGGTTCCGGCGGCGTGGAGCGGCCCGGTGACCGCCTCGACGTGCCGGACGAAGGCGGCGTGGGTGGGGTAGTCGGCGTACTCGTCGATCAGGTCGTTGATCGTGCAGCCGTCACCGCTGTCCTTGTTCGGCACACCGGTGTCGTCGGCCCGGATGATCACCGTGGCACGGGTGTCCGAGGCGGGGCACGCGTCCTCGCCCGACGGCACCACCGTGAAGGTCACCGACTTCTCCGCCGCGGTGTTGCCGGCGTTGTCGGTGGCCCGGTACTTGACCGCGTGCGCGCCGAGCGTGCGGACGGTGACCGGCGCCGTGTACGTCGTCCAGGCGCCGTCGTCGACCGCGTACTGGATGCGGGCGACGCCCGACTCGGTGTCGGTGGCCGTGACGGTCACCATCGCCGCGCCGAGATAGTCGCCGTTCGCGTCCCGCTCGCCCGCCACCGAGGCGGCGGTCGCCGGTGCCGTGGTGTCCGGCTGCGGAGGCGCCACCACGGTGAACGTGCTGGTGCCTTCGGCGGACGTGTTGCCGGCATTGTCGGTCGCCCGGTACCTGATCGTGTGCGCGCCCACGGTGCCGACGACGACCGGTCCCGAATAGGCCGCCCAGGCGCCGCCGTCCAGCGCGTACTCCACCAGGTCGACGCCGGACCCGGCATCGGTGGCCGTGATCGTCACGGTCGCCGAGCCGATGTAGTCGCCGTCCGGCTCCCGGTCGCGGGGGCCCCCGGCGGGGGCCCGGGGGGGGGGGGGGGGGGCGGCCCGCGGCGCGCCGCGGGGGTAGATCGCCCGCTGCGCGGCCGCGGGGGTGGC
>NZ_JBFAZH010000650.1:0-4545 GCF_040681735.1 Actinoplanes sp. NPDC051633
GTCCATCAGCAGGCGGCGCAGCACGCCGATGTGGTCTGCGCCGAACGCGGTGCCGCAGGTGGCCACGGCGGTCGTCACGCCGGCCTCGTGGCAGGCCATCACGTCGGTGTACCCCTCGACGATCACCGCCTGGCTGTGCTTGGCGATCTCCCGCTTGGCGTGGTCGATGCCGTAGAGCACGTGCGACTTCTTGTAGAGCGGCGACTCGGGGGTGTTCAGGTATTTCGGGCCGTCGTCATCGTCGAAGAGCTTGCGCGCGCCGAAGCCGATCGCATCGCCGGCCAGGTCCCGGATCGGCCAGATCAGCCGTCCGCGGAACCGGTCGATCAGCGAGCCCGAGCGGGCCGGCCGGGACAGCCCGCCGGTGGTCAGCTCCTCGTCGGTGAAGCCCTTCAGCCGCAGGTGCTTGGTGAGCTGGTCCCAGTCCTTCGGCGCGATCCCGCAGCCGTACTTCTCGGCGGCCTCGCGCCCGAAGCCACGCTCGGCGAGGAACTCCCGGGCGGCCCGGGCGCCTGGGGTCCGCAGCTGCGCGGCGTAGAACTCGGCGGCGGCCGCGTGCGCGGCGATCAGGCGCTGCCGCTGCCCCGGCTGCTGGCGCGGGGCGCCGGGACGGTCACCGGGCGACTCGTCGTAGCGCAGCTGGATGCCGGCCTTGCCGGCCAGCCGCTCGACGGACTCGATGAACGACAGGTGGTCGGCGTCCTTCAGGAACTTGATCGCGTCGCCGCCGGCGCCGCACCCGAAACAGAAGTAGACGTTGCGGGCGGTGCTGACGTTGAACGACGGTGACTTCTCGTCGTGGAAGGGGCACAGGCCCTTCAGGTTGCCGCCGCCGGCGGGCCTCAGCGTGACGGTCTCCCCGATCACGTCGGCGATGGACGTGCGGTCGCGGACCAGCGCGATGTCCTCATCCTTGACCCTGGCCACCGGTACATCCTGCCTCGCGCTACTTCACACCCGCCACGAGGGTACGGTGCCAGGCGACGGCGCCGTGGTCGGTGAGCGACGCGACCTGGTCGATCACCACCCGCAGGCGGGCCGGGTCGCCGGTGGCGTCCTTCCAGAGCGGCGCGAAGACCGGATCCAGCCCGTCCGGCGCCCGCGAGCACAGCTCCTCGACCAGCTCGGCCAGGATCGTGCGCTGGCGCGCGTACCACTCCTCCGCCGCCCTGGTCCGCATCACGTAGCGCAACGCCATGCCCTTGAGCAGCGCACACTGGATCCGCACCGTGCGCGGGACGATCAGGTCGGCCTGGTAGCGGCGGACCGGCTCGGAGCCATGCCGGCTGTTCGTCGCGCCGACCGCGGAGGCGACGAACCGCCCGGTCAGCACGCTGGTCATCCGTTTGAGGGCGATCTGGCTGCGGTACGTCCCGTCGTAGTCGGCCGTGCCGGTCACGACCTCGTCGGTGAGCAGCTGCCCGAGCTGGTCCTCCAGGACCGGCGGCGGCTCGTCGGAGTAGGTGGCGGCCACGTCGGCACAGAGCGCCGCCCGCTCCGATGCATCATCGATCAGCCGGCGCAGCGTGATGTAGCCGCCGTGGATGCCGTCCTCGACGTCGTGCACCGAATACGCCACGTCGTCCGCCCAGTCCATCACCTGCGCCTCGAGGCAGCGGCGTTCGCCGGGCGGCGCGCCCTGCCGGATCCAGTCGAAGACCGGCGTGTCGTCCTCGTACACCCCGAATTTTCTCGATCCGGGTTTGCGCTGCCAGGGGTATTTGGCGCAGGCGTCCAGCGAGGCGCGGGTGAGGTTGAGGCCGGCGCCTGGGACCTTGGCCTCGAGGCGGGTGAGCACGCGGAGGGTCTGCGCGTTGCCCTCGAAACCGCCGCACGACTCGGCCACCACGTCGAGGGCCTGCTCACCGTTGTGGCCGAACGGCGGATGCCCGAGGTCGTGGGCGAGACCGGCCACGTCGACCACATCGGGGTCGCAGCCGAGCCGGGCGCCCATCTCACGGGAGATCTGGGCGACCTCGAGCGAATGCGTGAGACGGGTACGCAGGAAGTCGTCCGACCCGGCGGTGTGCACCTGGGTCTTGGTGGCGAGCCGCCGGAACGCCGCCGAGTGCAGCACCCGCGCCCTGTCCCGCTCGAACTGGGTACGCCCGTACCCGCTGTCCTTAGCAGGCTCGGGGGCCCACCGCTCGGCATCGGCCGTCATCCGCCAAGACTAAGCCGTTGATCGTTGTGGCCGATGCGGTAAGTGTGGAGTCTCGTATGACCATCGTCGCCCGCCTGATCATCATGGCCGCCACCGGCGCAGTCGCCTGTGTGCTGGTGGCCGGCGCCGCCACCTGGGGGTCGTCGCACCAGGCCGCCGCCGCCGAGGACATGGGCCGGGTGAGCAACGCGATGAGCAGTCAATGGAACGCCGACATGATGCATGACGGGCTGCGGGCCGACGTGATGGCCGCGCTCTACGCCTCGACTCCGGAGCAGCGGGAGCAGTTCGGCGTGGCCGAGGTGGACGAGCACGCGAGCACGATGGTGGAGATGTTCGACGCCGCGGCGCAGGAGGCGCCGGAAACGCTGCGCGGCGAGTACGCGCGGGTGCGGCCGGCGGTGGTGAGCTACACCGAGGCCGCGAAGCGGATCGTCGGCGGCGCCGAGGGCGAGCTGCCGGCGTTCCTCGAGCAGTTCTCGTCGCTGGAAACGGATCTGGGCGCGATCGACGACGCGATGCTGGCGGCGGTCGAGCAGGCCGGCCGGGACGGCGCCGACGCGGCGGACCGCGCCGAGCTGATCATCCTGATCGCAGCTCTGGCGGGCGCGTTGCTCGCGGTGGTCGCGGCGATCTCGACGGTACGCGCGGTCCGCCGGCCGTTGCGGCAGATGCTGACGGCGCTGCGGGCAATGGCGCAGCGGGACCTGACCGTGCGGGCGGAGGTGGTGCATCGCGACGAGTTCGGCGAGATGGCCGATGCGCTCAACGAGGCGCTGACCTCGGTGCGGGCGACGGTGGCGGCGACCGCGACGAGCGTGCGGGAGCTGACCTCGGCCAGCGGTGACCTGCGTGGGCTGGCCGGGAGCCTGGACTCGTCGGCGGAGCAGACCTCGGCGCAGGCGCGCAGCGCCGACTCGGCGGCCCGGCAGGTGTCCGCGGCGGTGACCGACATGACGACGGCGACCGGGGAACTCTCCGAGTCGATCCGGGAGATCGCCCGGCAGACGTCGGACGCGGCGGTGACCACGAACCGGGCCACCGAGAGCATGACCGAGACCTCGTCGGCGGTGGCCGGGCTGAGCGCGGCCAGCGGCGAGGTGGGCGACATCGTCAAGCTGATCACGCAGATCGCCGAGCAGACGAACCTGCTGGCCCTGAACGCGACGATCGAGGCGGCGCGGGCGGGCGCGGCGGGCAAGGGCTTCGCCGTGGTGGCCACCGAGGTGAAGGAGCTGGCGCAGGAGACCGCTCAGGCGACCAGCGACATCACCACGAAGATCGCGGCGATCCAGGAGATGACCGGGCGTACGGCCGCCGCGATCGCCACGATCAACGAGGTGATCGAGCAGATCGACGACGGCCAGCGGACGATCGCGGCGGCGGTCGAGGAGCAGTCGGCCACCACCGAGCTGATGGCGTCGAACGTGGGTGAGGTGTCCACCGCGGCGGCCGAGATCAGCGGGACGGTCGCGCACATCACGCGCTCGTCGGAGTCGACGGCGGAGGGCGCGAACACCACGCGGGAGTCCGCCGAGCGGGTGAGCTCGGCCGCCGGGGAGATCCAGACGCTGATCGGCCAGTTCCGCTACTGATCGGCCAGTTCCGCTACTGATCGGCCAGTTCCGCTACTGATCGGCCAGTTCCGCTACTGATCCCCGGCCGCTGAGCCCTTATCGGAGCGGCCGGAAGAACGCAGTGATGTCGGCGGCGAGCAGCTCGGTTTCCTCGTACGCGGCGAAGTGCCCGCCGCGCGGCATGAGCGTGTAGCGCGTGACGTTGTAGACACGCTCGGCCCAACTCCGCGGCTGCGTGCCGCCGATGTCGGCGGGGAAGAGCGCGACCGCGGTCGGCACCTCGACCCGCTCCAGGCGCGGCCCCACGCGGTGGTAGCGCTCGTAGTACGGGCGGAACGACGTCGAGATCGCGTCGGTGAACCAGTACAGCGACGCGGTCGTGAGCAGGAAGTCGTCGCCGAACTTGGCGGACACGTCGCCGCCGCAGTCGCTCCATGCGCGATGCTTCTCGAGGATCCAGGCGAGCAGCCCGGACGGTGAGTCGGACAGGCCCTGGGCCAGGGTCAGCGGCCGGGTGCGCTGCTCGTGGGAGTATCCGCCCTCGGCGTCGTGCCAGGCCTTGTTCGCGGCCAGGTAGGCGCGCTCCTCCTCGGTCAGCCCCGCCGGGTCGTACTCGGGCGGATCGCTGACGTCCAGCAGGTGGACGCCGGCCACCGCCTCGGGATACGCCTGTGCGAGCCGGCCGGTGTCCCCGGCGCCGAGGTCGGAGCCGTGTGCGCCGTAGCGCTCGAAGCCCAGCTCGTCACGCATGAGCCGGTGATAGATGTCGTGGGTGCGCGGCCCACCCTCGCCGGGGCGCCGCAC
>NZ_JBFAZH010000651.1:0-4543 GCF_040681735.1 Actinoplanes sp. NPDC051633
GGGCGACCCGCTCGAACGCGACCCGGCGCTGGTCGCCAAGGAGGTCCGGCGCGGGCTCGTCACGGCGGCGGGCGCCCGGCGATACGGCGTGGTGACCTCGCTGGACGGGCAACTCGAGGACGAGGCCACCTCGGCTCTGCGCGGTGAGATGCGCTCCGGCCGGCCCGACGAGCTGCCGGTCTTCGACATGGGCCCGGGTCTGGATGAGATCCTGGCCAGGTGCGAGGAGGAGACCGGGCTGCCCGCGCCGACCCGGCCGGTGTGGACGTGACCTCGCCCGTCGGCGGAGGGCTCGGCTGGGGAGACCGGCCGGCCCTGGTGCTCATCGACATGATGCGCGCGTATTTCACGCCCGGCAGCCCCTTCGATCTCGGCTCGCGGGCGGCGGTCGACGGTTGCGTCGCCCTGCTGAGCGCCGCCCGCGAGGCCGGGATCCCGGTGCTGCACACCCGCGTCACCTACAACGACGACCTCAGCGACGGCGGGCTCTTCGTGCGGAAGGTCCCGGCGCTGGCCGCGCTGCGATCCTCCCTCGGCGAGTTCGTGCCGTCGCTGGAGCCGGCCCCGGGCGAGGTGGTCGTGTCGAAGCAGTACGCCTCGGCGTTCTTCGGGACGTCGCTCGCGGCGACGCTGACGGCGAAGGGCATCGACACCACGGTGATCGCGGGGGTGTCCACCTCCGGCTGCGTGCGGGCCAGCGCCACCGACGCGATGCAGCACGGGTTCCGGCCGGTGGTGGTCGCCGACGCGTGCGGCGACCGCACCGCCGCGGTGCACGACGCCAACCTCTTCGACCTACAGGCCAAGTACGCCGACGTCGTCTCGGTCGCGGACGTCGCCGAGCACTTTCGCCTTCGCCAGTAACTCGGCGTGCTCCGCCGCCGGATCCGAATCCCAGGTGATGCCGCCGCCCGCCCCGTAGACGGCGGTTTTCCGCTCGCGATCCACGACCGCGGTGCGGATGGCGACGTTGAAGGTCGCCGTGTCCGGCCCGACCAGCCCCACCGCTCCACAATAGACGCCACGTGGGCCGGTCTCGATGTCGCGGATGATGCGCATGCTGCTCGCCTTCGGCGCCCCGGTCACCGAGCCGCAGGGGAACAGCGCCCGGAAGATCTCCGCCATCCCGCAGCCCGGCCGGAGCGTCGCGGTGATCTCCGAAGTCAGCTGCCAGACCGTCGGATAGCGCTCCAGCGCGCACAGCTCGGTCACCTCGACAGAGCCGACCTGCGCGACCCGCGCGAGATCGTTGCGCAGCAGGTCGACGATCATCACGTTCTCGGCGCGTTCCTTGGCGCTGGCCCGCAGCCGCCGTGCCTGCTCACGGTCCTCGTCCGGGGTGCGGCCGCGAGCGGCGGTGCCCTTCATCGGCCGGGTCCGCAGACGGGTGCCGCGCCGCTCGAAGAACAGTTCGGGGCTGGCGCTGGCGATCACATGCCGGCCCAGGTCGAGGTAGGCGTGATAGGCGCCGCGCTGCGCGCCGGCGAGGGCGGCATAGAGCTGCGCGGGGTCGCCGTGAAAATGCATGCGCAGGCGGTCGGTCAGATTGATCTGGTACGTGTCACCGGCGGCAATGTGTTCACGGACGATGCCGACGGCCCGCGCGTGCTCGTCGGCCGTCCAGTCTGTGATCCAGCGAGCCGTCGGGGAGGCGGCGGTGGCCCGGGCCGCGCCGACCGGCGTCGCCTCGAGCGGCTCCCCGCACAGCCCGAACCAGGCGAGCGGCAGATCATCCACCCCGGGCTCAAGAGCAGCAAGCGCCGGATCCAGCCCGGGCGCCGCCTCGTACGACACGTACCCGAAAGCCCAGTCCCCGCCGGCCGCAGCACGCGAGACCGCGTCCAGCACCCCGGCCACCTCCGAGGTCCGTGACGCCACCAGCACCCGATAGGGCGGCGGGCAGACCACCGCCGTGCCCGCCACCAGATCGTCGAAGCGGGCCCAGGGCGTCACGCGCCCCGCCCGCCGATGATTACCGTCTGCATTTCGGTGAAGGCCTCCATCGGGTACGCGCCGCCGACCCGCCCCAGCCCGCTGCCCGCACCGGCCCGCCCGCCGAAGGGCAGGTGGCTCTCCCAGTAGTTGGTCGACTCGTTGATGTTCACCCAGCCGGTGCGGACCGCGTCCGCGAACGCCAGCCCGGCTCCCACGTCGGCGGTGTAGACCGACGCCAGCAACCCGTAGCGGGACGCGTTGGTGAGCGAGATCGCCTCCTCGAGGGATCCGATACCGACGATCGGCGCGATCGGCCCGAACGTCTCCTCGGTCGCCGCCAGCGACTCGGCCGGCACGTCGCCCAGGACGGTCGCCGGCCAGTACAGCGACCCGGGGTCCCGCGAACCGCCGGTCAGCACGGTCGCGCCGCGCTGCGCGGCATCGGCCACGTGCGCGTCCATCTTCGCCGCGACCGCGGCGTTGTTCAGCGGTCCCATCGTCGTCGCGTCGTCGAAGGGATCACCCAGCCGCACCTGCGAGCGGACCGCCTCGGCCAGCAGCGAGGTGAACTCGTCACGGACGGCGGCGTGCACGAGCAGCCGCTCCCCGGCCGTGCAACTCTGCCCCGCGCACAGGAAGCACGCCGTCAGCGCGCCCTCGACCGCCAGCGGAAGGTCGGCGTCCGCCAGGACGACGAGCGGCCCGTTGCCGCCCATCTCCAGCAGGGCCGCTTTGCCCGCCGCAGCCGTTGCCACCGACCGCCCGGTCGCGGTCGACCCGATGAACGCGACCGCGTCCGTGCCGGGATGCCGCGCGATCTCGTCGCCGACCACCGGCCCGGGCCCGGTCACCAGGTTGAGGACGCCGGGCGGCAGGTCGGCCTCGGCGATGCAGGACGCGAGCGCCACGGCGGCCACGCTGGTGGTGGGCGCGGGCGTCCAGACCACGGTGTTGCCGGAGGCCAGCGCCGGTGCGATCAACTCGGCGGGCATCGTGTACGGCCAGTTCCACGGCGTGATCACCGCGACCACCCCGCGCGGACGCCGGACCAGCAGCGCCCGTTTCCCGGCGCCGGACGAGTTCGGCAGCAGCCCGCCGAACCGCTTGCCGTCCTCGGCGGCCATCCGCCAGTAGACGACCAGCTCGTCCACCTCGTCGTAGGCCTCGTGGCGGAGCGGCTTGCCCTGGTCCAGCGTCAGCGTGCGGGCCAGCTCGTCGCGACGGGACTCGACGACGTCCGCGACCCGATGCAGCAGCGCCGCCCGCTCGAAGGCCGACAGCCGGGCCCAGCCGGGAGCCGCCGCCCGGGCCGCCGCGATCGCCGCGGCCGCGTCGGCCCGGTCGCCGGACGGGACCGTCCCGATCTCCGCACCGGTGGCCGGGCTGGTCGCGGCGGACGTAGCGCCGGAGAGCGCACCGACCCAGGCGCCGTTGACGAACATCTGATGCTGCACTCGCCGAGACTACGGCACGCGCTGTCGCTCACCGCCTCGCCGCGACGTGGTCGAGGGGGAGCGGGCCGCGGGCCTTGATGGTGCGGATGGCGAAGGTGCTGCGGGCGTCCACCACCGACGGCACCGCCAGGATCTGGTCGAGCAGGATCCGCTCGTACGCCGCCAGCGACGGCGCCGCCACCTCGACCATGATGTCGGCGTCGCCGGAGACCAGATGCGCGGACACCACGGCCGGGATCGCGTGCAGGGCCCGCTCGACGGCCTGGGAGGTCTCCAGCGAGTGCCCTGCGACCTTCAACAGGATGAAGACGGTGAGATCCAGCCCGAGGCGGCCGCGGTCGAGCTCGGCCCGGTAGCCGGCGATGAACCCGGCCTCCTCCAGCGCGCGCAGCCGCCGCAGGCATGCGGACGGCGACAGCGACACGGCATGCGCGAGGTCGATGTTGGCGATCCGCCCGTCGACCTGGAGGCGATCGAGGATCGCGCGGTCGGTGGCATCAAGTTGCGTCACACCGTCATTGTGCCGCACGAAGTTGCTTGACAGGCCGCGGTGAGGCCGAACTTTGCCATCGGGTGCGGCCGGAACCGGACGATCATTGCGGCATGTCCATCACCACGCCGCGCGGCATCGCCCTCTACGTCGGCGCACTCCTCGGCCCCGGCCTGCTGGTGCTGCCCGGCCTGGCCGCCGATCTGGCCGGACCGGCGTCGATCCTGGCCTGGGCCGGCCTGCTGGTCCTCTCCGGCCTGGTCGCGATCGTCTTCGCCGTCCTCGGCGTGAAGCTGCCGTCGGCCGGCGGTGTTGCCGCATATGCACGCCTCGGCCTGGGCGAGCGGGCCGGCCGGGCGACCGGCTGGGCGTTCCTCGCCGGGATCGTCACCGGCGCGCCCGTCGTCTGCGATCTCGGCGCGGCCTACCTCGGCTTCGGCCGGGCGATGACCGCGGTCGCCGCCGGAGCCCTGCTGGTGGTGGTCCTGCTCGTGACGCGGCGCGGCGTGCGTGCCTCCGCGGGCGCGCAGCTGGGGCTGGTCGGCGTCCTGCTGATCGTGGTGGTGGTCGCGGTGACCGGCGCGCTGCCCGCGGCGGACGCGGCGAACTGGGCTCCGTTCGCCCCGCACGGCTGGCCGGCGATCGGCTCGGCGGCGACCGTCCT
>NZ_JBFAZH010000652.1:0-4529 GCF_040681735.1 Actinoplanes sp. NPDC051633
GCGTGGCGAGCTTGTCGAAGTAGCCCTGGTTGGCCTGCCAGGTCTTCTTGAACGTCACGTTCGGGTGCTTCGAGCTGTAGAGGTTGAGCGCCTGCTCGGTGAGCTCGGCGCGCTTGTCGCCACCCCACCAGAAGAAGGACAGCTCGACCTTGTCGTTGCTGCTGGATCCGCCGTCCTCCCCGCCCCCGCAGGCGGCGACGCCGAGCGCGAGCGGGAGGGTCAAGGCGGCGGCGAGCAGTCTTTTCAGGTGCATCGCGTTCTCTTTTCAGTTCAAGGGAGTTTTGTTCACGACGCGACGGCACGGCTGTGCGGGACCGGCCCGGTCGAGTCGCGGATGATGAGTTCGGTCTGCAACGTGGCTTGAGCGGTGGTGCGGCGGTCGTCGCCGTGCGCCAGCAGCATGTCGACGGCCGCCCGACCGGCGGCGGCGGTGGGGGTCGCCACCGTGGTCAGCTTGGGGCGGGTCAATCGGCTGAGCGTGATGTCGTCGATCCCGGTCACGCTCACGTCCTCGGGCACCCGCAAGCCGAGGGCGTGCAGCCCTTCCATCAGTCCGATGGCCATCAGGTCGTTGTAGGCGAGTACGGCGGTGACGCCGGCCCGCTGGATCTGCTCGGCGACCGCGAGGCCGCCGTCCTCGGTCGGCTGGTTCGGCCCGATCACGGTCAGCGGGAGGCCCCCGGCCCGGGCGGCCGACTGCACCGAGCGCCGGATCTCCCGGCTGGTCCACGACCCGCGCGGTCCGGTGACCAGAGCGATCGAGCGGTGCCCGAGGCCGGTCAGGTGGTCCAGGGCGTCGCGGGCGCCCTGGGCGACATCCATCACGACCGCGGGCAACCCCCCGATCCGCCGGTTCACCACCACCAGCGGCACCTCGCGGCTGAGCTGCTCGATCAGGCTGTTGCTCATCCGCGGGCTGCACAGCAGCACGCCGTCGACCTGTTTGGCGAGGGCGCGCACCAACTCCTCCTCGACCACCGCGTCCTCATTGGTGTCCGCGACGAAGATGTGATGGTCGTGGCGGCGGGCCTGGCTCTCCGCCGCCTTGATCAGCGGCGGGAAGAACGGGTTCGCGATGTCCGCGACGATCAGCCCGATGTTGTACGTGCGCCCGGTGATCAGCGCCCGCGCGGCCCGGTTCGGCCGATAGCCGAGCTGGTCGGCGCACGCCTGCACCCGGCTGCGGGTCTCGGCGTTCACCAGATGCGGCGCGGAGAAGGTGCGCGACACCGTGGAGATGTGCACGCCGGACGCACTCGCGACGTCGCGGATCGTGGCCGGCATGGCTGCACTCCCCTCTCCACATCGTCCATTGACGACTGACGAGCCGGGTCGATGGAGGTTCATTAATGCAAGGGGTTGCAGTGGTGTCAACGTCTATCGACTGCCATCTTGTTTCGAAATCATTTCGATCAACCACCAGATAGCCACATTTAACCGGGCAAGACGGCAGTCATCGTTGACTCATCCACGTCGATGTGCCTTACTTCCGCTGCAAAGGTTTGCAATCCGAACGGAGGTCCCCGGATGCGGCGCTACGCGGTCGTCGGCACCGGGGCGCGGGCGGAGATGTTCGTCCGCGCCCTCACCACCACGCACGCCGACCGGGCCCGGCTCGTCGCGCTGTGCGACCCCAATCCGCTCCGGATCGCGGCGCACCAGAGGTGGCTGGCCGAGACCGGCCATCCGGCGGTGGCCGAGTACCCGGCCGGACAGGTGGCCGAGATGCTGGGGAAAGAGAACGTCGACACGCTGGTCGTGACCAGCGTGGACCGGACGCACGCGGGGCACATCGTGACCGGGCTCGAGGCGGGCTGCGACGTGCTCTGCGAGAAACCGATGACCACCGACGCCGCCGGCGCCCGCGCGGTCCTCGACGCACAGCGGCGCACCGGCCGGCATGTCTCGGTGACCTTCAACTACCGGTTCAACCCGGTGCACGAGCGGGTCCGCACACTGCTGGCCGAGGGGGCGATCGGCGAGGTCGGGTCGGTGCACTTCGAGTGGCTGCTCGACGTGCGCCACGGCGCCGACTACTTCCGGCGCTGGCACCGCGACCGGGCCAACTCCGGCGGCCTGCTGGTGCACAAGTCCGGCCACCACTTCGACCTGGTCAACTGGTGGCTGGGCGCGCGCCCGGTGGAGGTGTACGCGTCCGGCCGGCTGTTCTTCTACGGCGACCGGGGCGGCGCCCGGCACGGCTACGCCCGCGACTACGAGCGGGCGCACGGCAGCCCGGCGGCCGACGACGACCCGTTCGCGCTCCGGCTGGCGGACAACGACCGGCTGCGCGCCCTCTACCTCGACGCCGAGGCCGCCGACGGCTACCTGCGCGACCAGAACGTGTTCGCACCGGGGGTGTCCATCCAGGACGACATGGCCGTGCTGGTGCGCTACGACACCGGCGCCACGATGACCTACCACCTCACCGCGTACGCGCCGTGGGAGGGCTACCGGCTGATGGTCAACGGCAGCAAGGGCCGGCTGGAGCTCGAGGTGGTGGAGAGCGACCACGTCAGCCCCGCCGACGCCGCCGGGCTCAAGGGCGCCGCCGTGCACGGGGTCGCCGCCACCACCGAGAAGGGCTGGGCCACGCTGACCGTCCGCCCGTTCTGGGCGCCGCCCCGCGACGTGCCGCTGCCGGAGCACTCCCGTGCGGGGCACGGCGGCGCCGACGAGCGCATGCTGGCCGTGCTGCTCGGCGCCGCCACCGACCCGCTGGACCGGTCGGCCACCGCCCGCGACGGCGCCCTCGCCCTGCTCACCGGCCTGGCCGCGAATCGATCGCTGGACACCGGCGCACCGGTCCGGACCGCGGACCTGCTCGACCTGCCTGAGGAGTGATCTTGCCCGACCTGACCTTCGCGAGCGGTGACCGGGAGCGTGACATCGCCCGTGACCTGCACGCGCTGACCGCCGAGCTACCGCTGATCTGCCCGCACGGCCACATCGATCCCCGGATCCTCGCCGACGACGCGCCCTTCGGCGACCCGGCGCAGCTGCTCGTGGTGCCCGACCACTACGTCACCCGGATGTTGCTGAGCCAGGGCATCCCGCCCGGGCGGCTGGGCGTGCCGGCCCGCACCGGCGAGCCCGTCGAGACCGACGGGCGGACCATCTGGCGGCTGCTCGCGGAGAACTGGTACCTGTTCCGTGGCACCCCGTCGCGGCTCTGGCTGGAACGCACCTTCGACACCGTCTTCGACGTGCGGACCCCGCTGCGCCCGGAGACCGCCGACGACATCTACGACGCCATCGCCGCCCGGCTGGCCGAGCCCTCGTTCCGGCCCCGGGCACTGTTCGAGAAATTCGGCATCGAGGTGCTGGCCACCACCGAGAGCCCGCTCGACGACCTGACGCAGCACGCCAAGCTCGAGGCGGACGGCTGGAAGGGCCGGGTGATCACCACCTTCCGGCCGGACAACGTGGTGGACATGGAGTTCGACGGCTGGGCCCACGCCGTCGCGCGTCTGGGCGAGGTGGCCGGGACGGACACCACCCGGTTCGGCGGGTACCTGGACGCGCTGCGGCGGCGCCGGGCCGACTTCATCGCGGCCGGCGCGACCAGCTCGGACCACGGCCACCCCACCGCCCTGACCATCGACCTGCCCGCGGCCGACGCGGCCGCCATCTACGAACGCGGGCTCGCCGGGACGGCGTCGGCCGCCGACCGGGAGCTGTTCCGGGCACACATGCTGATGGAGTTCGCCCGGATGTCGATCGACGACGGGCTGGTCATGCAGCTGCATCCCGGCGCGGTGCGCAACCACAACCGGTGGCTGCACGACATGCACGGGCGGGACACCGGCGGCGACATCCCGCAGGCCACCGACTACGTGCACGGGCTGAGGCCGCTGCTGGACGCGTACGGCAACGACCCGCGGCTGCGCGTGGTGCTCTACACCCTGGACGAGGACACCTTCTCCCGCGAGCTGGCTCCCCTGGCCGGTGGCTACGCCGCGCTCTACCTGGGCGCGCCCTGGTGGTTCCTGGACACCCCGGACGGCCTGCGCCGCTTCCGCGAGGCGGTGACCGACTCGGCCGGGTTCTACAACACCGCCGGCTTCGTCGACGACACCCGCGCGTTCTGCTCGATCCCGGTGCGGCACGACATCGCCCGCCGGGTCGACGCGGCCTATCTGGCCGGCCTGGTCACGCAGGGCAGGCTGCCCTACGACGAGGCCGCCGAGACCATCCAGGACCTGGCGTACCACCTGCCCAAGCACATCTTCCGGTTGGACGGCGAGAAGTGACCCGTATCGAACGCATCTCCGTGCACGACGTCCGGTTCCCCACCGCGGCGGCCGGCGACGGATCCGACGCCATCAACCGTGGCGACTACTCGGCGGCGTACGTCGAGCTGCACACCTCCGGCCCGCACACCGGCGCCGGGTTCACCTTCACCAACGGGCGCGGCAACGAGGTGGTGTGCGCGGCGATCCGCGCGCTCGCGTACCACCTCGAAGGCCGCAGCCTGGACGACCTGATCGCCGACCCGCTCGGTTTCTCGCGGTCGCTGACCGCGGATC
>NZ_JBFAZH010000653.1:0-4525 GCF_040681735.1 Actinoplanes sp. NPDC051633
GATTGGTGCGGGTGAGACCGGGGTGGGCCAGCGCGCTGACGATCGGCGATCCGGCGGCGCGCAGCCGGCGGTCAAGCTCGACGCCGAAGATCGTGGTGGCGAGCTTCGACCGCCCGTAGGCGGCCGATGCCCGGTAGCGACGCTCGGACATCAGGTCGTCGAAGTCCAGGTGCGCGGTCCGGTGGGTGATCGAGCTGAGGCTGACCACCCGGGCCTCGGCGGCCTCGGCGAGGTTGCCGAGCAGCAGGCCGGTCAGCGCGAAGTGGCCCAGCATGTTGGTGGCGAACTGCAGCTCGAAGCCGTCGGCGGAGGTGCGTCGCGGGCCCAGCAGCACCACCCCGGCGTTGTTGACCAGCAGGTCGATCGCCGGATGGTCGGCGGCCAGCTTCGCCGCGAAGACCCGCACGGAGGCCAGAGAGGCCAGGTCCAGCTCGCGGACCTCGACGTCGCCGCCGATCCGGCGAGCGGCCTCGGCGCCGGCGGTGGTGTTGCGGACGGCGAGCACGACGTGGGCGCCGTGGCGGGCCAGCTCGGTGGCCGTGACCAGGCCGAGGCCCGAGTTCGCGCCGGTCACGACGGCGACCCGGCCGCGTTGGCCGGGGATGCGGTCGGCGGTCCATCCGGTCATCTGCTTCTCCTTGGTTCGTCGATGCGCTGCGCCACCGACGCTAGGAGCGATCGCCACCGGCTGGGTCGTTCCCGGTTGCCCGGGTCTGCCGGACCTACCTTCGCCCGCCCGGGCAGCGGCACACTTGCCGCATGAGCAACCCGCACCCGTACGCTCGTGAGCTCGGTGAGTTCCTGCGCGCCCGGCGCGGCCGGCTGCACCCGCACGACGTCGGCCTGGAGCCGGGCGGCCGGCGCAAGGTCACCGGGCTGCGGCGCGAGGAGTTGGCCCTGCTGGCCGGGCTGAGCACCGACTACTACCAGCGGATGGAACAGGGCCGGGAGGTACGCCCGTCCGACGATGTCCTGGACGCGCTGGCCGGCGCACTCGCCCTGGACGACGAGGAACGCCGGCACCTGTTCACGCTGGCGCGGGCCGCGCGCCGGCCGGTGCCCGGCCGGGTGGACCACGGCCCGGAACGGGTGCCGGAGAGCACCCGCCGGCTGCTGCGGGTCATGGGCACCCCGGCGGTCGTGCTCGGCAGGCACCTGGACCTGCTCGACTGGAACCCGGCGGCGGAGGCGCTGCTCGGTGACCCGGGCGACCACCCGCCCGGCCGGCTCAACATGCTCCTGCTCATGTTCGACGACACGCTGACCGGCGAGCGGACCTGCCCGGACTGGGAGCGGCAGGCGCTGGACTACATCGGGATGATGCGCGCGGCCGTCGCCACCGACCCCACCCATCCGCGCGCCACCGCGATCGTCGGTGAGCTGAGCATCCGCAGCGCCGAGTTCCGGCGGCTGTGGGCCCGGCACGACGTACGCGGGTCGGTCAGCGGCACCAAGACGTTCCGGGTTCCGGAAGTCGGGGACATCGTGCTGGACTGGGACACGTACCCGCTGCCGGGCAGTCCCGGCCCGGTCATGCTGGTCTTCACGGCACGGCCGGGCAGCGCCGACGCCGACCGGCTGCAGCTGCTGGCGTCGTTGCACGCGACCCGGGCCGCCTCCTCGACCGACGCCCAGGACGTGCCCTAAGCCCGGGCGCGGAGGCGGCGCAGCATGCGGGCGTCGCCGAAGCCGACCGCGCGCGCCGCCGCCTCCACCGTCGAGCCGTGCCCGATCAGGTGTTCGGCGCGTTCCAGCCGCAGCGCCTGCTGGTAGCGCAGCGGTGAGCAGCCGGCCGCACTCTCGAAGAGGCGGGTCAGCGTGCGCTCGCTGACGCCCGCGGTGGCGGCCAGCCCGGGCAGGGGCAGCGGTTCGGCGAAGTGGGCGTCGATCCGGTCCTGCACCCGGTGCACCGCGTCGTTGAGGTGGGCCCGGTGCCGCAGCATCGCGCTCGCCTGCGGTTCGTCGCCGTTGCGCCGGGCGTAGACGACCATCGACCGGGCGATCCGCGCGGCCGCCGCCGGGCCGTGCCGCATCGCGATCACGTGCAGCGACAGGTCGATGCCGCTGGCGATGCCGGCCGACGTCAGCACCCGGTCGTCGGTCACGAACAGCACGTCGGGCACCACGACCGCGCGGGGGTGCCGCCGGGCGAGCGAATCCTGCAGCTCGTGATGGGTGGTGCAGCGCCGGCCGTCGAGCAGGCCCGCCCGGCCCAACGCGTCCGCCCCGGCGCACACGCTGACCACCGTGCCGCCGGCCGCGTGATGCGCGCGGATGAAGTCCAGCCAGCCGGATGAGAACTCGCCCGACGACAGCGGCGCCTTCCAGCCCGGGATCACGACCAGATCGTCGGGACAGGTTGGCGGGAGGATGGTCGAGGCCGTGACGATCAAACCCTGATGGGTACGCACGTCCGCGCGCTCGGCCACGTAGTGCAGGTCGTAGCCGGCCGTTCCGAAGACCTGCGCCGGCCCGGCCAGGTCGAGCAGGTGCAGGCCGGGCGTCAGCAGGAAGACGACGTTTGTCATGCGCGCGTGAGCGACGCCACCGATGCGATCGTGGCGAAGCGGCCGGCCAGCGCGTATTCGGTGCGCTCGACGATGTCCGCGGTGGACAGTGACCGGGCCGGGTCGTCGCGGTGCGGGATCGGGAAGGTCGCCGTCGCGTCGGTGACGAAGGTGACGTCGTACCCCAGGTCCGCGGCCAGCCGCGCGGTGGTCTCGCAGCACTGCTCGGTCTGGATCCCGCAGATCACCAGCTCGCGGACGCCCGATTCGGTCAGCCGCTGCTGCAGGTTGGTCGTGGTGAACGCGTTGCGGGAGGTCTTGGTCAGCACCGGCTCGCCGTCGGCCGGCTCGAGCTCGTCCATCAGACGGACGTGCCCGGACGCGGGGTCGAACACGGTGTCGCTGCCCGGCTCGGCGTGCAGCACCCAGATCACCTGGTCACCGGCCGCCCGTGCCGCGTCCACCAGCCGGCTCGCATCGGTCGCGACGTCCGGGTTGGAGACGTCCGCCCAACTCGGCCGGGCGCGGAAGCTTTCCTGAATGTCGATCACCAGCAGTGCCTTCGTCATACGCACAGTCTGGTCACCGCCCCGGGCCCGGTACAGGCACCTTCCGGGCCCGAAGCGGAACGATCCGGTCAAG
The DNA here is from genome assembly GCF_040681735.1 of Actinoplanes sp. NPDC051633. Taxonomy (NCBI): domain Bacteria; kingdom Bacillati; phylum Actinomycetota; class Actinomycetes; order Micromonosporales; family Micromonosporaceae; genus Actinoplanes; species Actinoplanes sp. NPDC051633. The sequence goes on from NZ_JBFAZH010000653.1 coordinate 3,150, forward strand.
AGGCAGTGGCACGTTCCGCGGCGTCGACGGCGTTGCGGAAGAGCATCGCCACCGTCGTCGGGCCGACGCCGCCCACGCGCGGGGTGATCGCGCCGGCCACCTCGGCCACCGACTCGTCGACGTCCGGTAGCAGCTTGCGGCCCTCGTACCGCACGCCCGCGCCGATCACCGTCGCGCCCGGCCGGACGTGCTCCGGCTGGATGATGCCGGGCACCCCGGCCGCCGCGACCAGGATGTCGGCCCGGCGGGTGTAGCGCGCCCAGTCCGGCACGCCGGTGTGCACGACGGTCACCGCGGCGTTCGCGGTCGGCCTCTTCTGCGCGAGCAGCATCGCGAGCGGGCGGCCGATGGTCGCGCCGCGGCCCAGGATCACCACCTCGTGCCCGGCGACCGGGATCTCGTAGTGCGCCAGGAGCGCCTCGATCCCGGCCGGGGTGCACGGGACCGGGCCCGGCAGGCCGCTGGAGAGCCGGCCCAGGTTGAGCGGGTGCATGCCGTCGACGTCCATGTCGGGGTCGACGGTCAGCAGCGCCGCGTCGTAGTCGAGGTGGCCGGGGATCGGGTACTGGATCAGCAGCCCGTGCACCGTCGGGTCGTCGTTGAAGCGGGCGATCACCCGGTGCAGATCCTCCTGCGTGGCGGAGGCCGGCAGGTGCTCGTGCGGCGAGACGAAGCCGAGCTCGGCGGCCTGCTTCTGCTTGATCCGGATGTACCCGGCGCTGGCCGAGTCGTCGCCGACCAGGATCGTCGCCAGGGCCGGCTCGACGCCGCGCTCCCGCAGCGCCGCCGCGCGCCGGGCGACGTCGGCGAGGACCTCCTCGGCCACCGGGGCGCCGGGCAACATGCGGGCGGGGGGTGTCAGTCATGCCGTCTCCCATGCAGCCGCGGGCACCCAGGCGGACGGCACCCGCGACGCCGCTCCCCGATGGTGGTCGCCATCCTCGGTGCCGCCAGTCGCGTTGAGGGTGACCAACTTACTCCGCAGCTACCCGGCGGCGGCGATGAGGACCGTCCGATAGGGGGTGATGTCGCTCGCCCGGTAGAGGCCGATGGTGGTCCGGCTCTCGGCCGCGATGGTGAGGTCGGCGACCCAGTTGCCGCGCCCCGCGGGGATGGTCAATTCCTGGGTACGCGTGCCGGCCGGCCCGGTCACCGTCACCGTGTACGGCCCGTCCGCCGCGACCAGCCCGGACGCCGTCACCTCGAGCTGCCGCGTGCCGGCCGCGGTCACGTCACCGGGCGGCGCGGCCGACAGCGTCGTCACCGTCACCCGATAGCTGTCGTGCGAGCTGCGGTACGACAGCCAGCCCGCCCCGCCGAGCAGCGCGAGCACCAGCACCAGCGGCAGCAGCTGGGTCACCAGCCGGCGGCGGTCG
>NZ_JBFAZH010000654.1:0-4517 GCF_040681735.1 Actinoplanes sp. NPDC051633
GACAGCCGCTCGGCCAGCGCCGTGTCGAACGCCACCTCCGGCGAGACCGACTCGGGCGTCACCTCGACCTCGGTGCCGTCGCGCGAGGCGCGGTCGATCGCGCGCTTGGTGACGGCCTCGACGAGCGAGTCCAGCGTCGGGGTGTCCGCCGCCCGGGCGTCGAGCCAGCCGCGCACCAGCGAGGGGATCGCGTTGGTGGCGTTGGGCTCCACCGCGACGCGGGCCATGGTGGCGTGCGCGCCGGCCAGCCGGGCCTCCTTGTTGGCCGCCAGCACCGTGTAGGCGAACGTCAGCATCGGGTCGCGCCGGTCGGCCATCCGGGTGGTGCCGGCGTGGTCGGCGTCGCCGCGGAAGTCGATCCGCCAGCGGCCGTGCGGCCAGATGGCACTGGCCACCCCGACCGGCGCATCCAGCGCGCGGCCCTGCTCGATGTGCAGCTCGACCAGGGCCTTGACCGATCCGAGCGGCCGTTGCCCGGCCGGCCGGCCGCCCAACGCCTCGGCGAAGGTCACGCCGTCCTTGTCCCGCAGCGCGGCGGCGCGGCCAGGATCGATCGCACCGGTGAGCAGGCGGGAGCCGAGGCACGGCACGCCCCAGCGGCCGCCCTCCTCCTCGCAGAACGCCACGACGCCGACGTTCCGCGCCGCGACACGCCCGGCGGTGGCGACACGCGCGCCGCCGCCTCCCCCACCCCTGTTCTGGGAGGGCGCCACGCTAGACCCCGAGTACGACATTTCCCGGAGGCGGTCCACGGCCAGGAACGCGCTCACGATGCCCAGCGGCCCGTCGTAGCCGCCGCCGTGCGGGACCGAGTCGAAATGCGAGCCGGTCAGCACCGTCCCGTCGGCCCAGGGCTCGCCCGTCCACGCGAACAGATTGCCGTTGCCGTCCTCGGTCACCGTCATGTCGCGGCGGTCCGCCTGGTTGCGGAACCAGTCCCGCAGGACCAGCTCCGCGTCGCCCAGCGCGTACCTCAGATAGCCGCCGTCGTCGTGGCGGCCGATCGGCGCGATCTCGCGCCACAGCCCGGCGAAGCTCACGACTGCCGCATCGGGATCGTGACGTGCTCGGCGGCCGCCGACTCGTAGCCCGCGTCCACGTGCCGCAGGACGCCGGTCGCCGGATCGTTGGTCAGCACCCGTTCGATCTTCTGCCCGGCCAGCGCCGTGCCGTCGGCCACGCAGACCTGGCCGGCGTGGATCGACCGGCCGATCCCGACGCCGCCACCGTGGTGAATGGACACCCAGCTGGCGCCGCTCGCCGTGTTCACCAGCGCGTTCAGCAGCGGCCAGTCGGCGATCGCGTCGGATCCGTCGGCCATCGCCTCGGTCTCGCGGTAGGGCGAGGCGACCGATCCCGAGTCGAGGTGGTCGCGGCCGATCACGATCGGCGCTGATACTTCGCCGCGGGCGACCATGTCGTTGAACCGGACCCCCGCCTTGTCCCGTTCGCCGTACCCCAGCCAGCAGATCCGGGCCGGCAGGCCCTGGAACGCGACGCGCTCGCCGGCCATCCGGATCCAGCGCGCGAGCGGTTCGTTGTCGGGGAAGAGGTCGAGCACCGCGCGGTCGGTGGCCGCGATGTCGGCCGGGTCGCCGGAGGTCGCCGCCCAGCGGAACGGGCCCTTGCCCTCGGCGAAGAGCGGGCGGATGTAGGCGGGCACGAAGCCGGGGAAGGCGAACGCGCGGTCGTAGCCGGCGAGCTGTGCCTCGCCGCGGATCGAGTTGCCGTAGTCGAAGACCTCGGCGCCGGCGTCCTGGAAGCCGACCATCGCCTCGACGTGCCTGGCCATGCTTGCTCGCGCCCGGTCGGTGTACTCGTCCGGTTTGTCGGCGGCCAGCGATGGGTCGGTGTCGATGGGCACGTAGGACAGCGGGTCGTGCGCGCTGGTCTGGTCGGTCACGATGTCGATGGGTACGCCGCGCCTCAGCAGCTCGGGGAAGATCTCGGCCGCGTTGCCCACGACGCCGATGCTCCGCGCTTTCCGGTCCGATTTGTCCCGGAGGGCCTGCTCGACCGCGGTATCGAGATCGCCGGCGATCATGTCGAGGTAACGCGTGTCGACCCGCCGCTGCAGCCGGGTGCGGTCGACGTCCACGATCAGGCAGACGCCGTCGTTCATGGTGACCGCGAGCGGCTGCGCCCCGCCCATCCCGCCGCAGCCCGCGGTCAGCGTCAGCGTCCCGGCCAGCGTGCCGCCGAACCGTTTCGCCGCCACCGCCGCGAAGGTCTCGTAGGTGCCCTGCAGGATGCCCTGGGTGCCGATGTAGATCCACGAGCCGGCGGTCATCTGGCCGTACATGGTCAGGCCCAGCTTCTCCAGGCGGCGGAACTCCGGCCACGTCGCCCAGTCGCCGACGAGGTTCGAGTTCGCGATCAAAACCCGAGGAGCCCATTCATGGGTACGAAGGACGCCGACCGGCCGCCCCGACTGGACCAGCAGCGTCTCGTCGTCCGTCAGGTTGTCGAGCTCCCGCACGATGGCGTGGAACGACGGCCAGTCCCGCGCCGCGCGCCCGGTGCCGCCGTAGACCACCAGGTCCTCGGGGCGCTCGGCCACGTCGGGGTCGAGGTTGTTCATCAGCATCCGCTTGGCCGCCTCCTGCGGCCAGCCCTTCGCCGTACGCGTGCTCCCGCGCGGCGCCCTGATCTCCACCTGTGCCTCCCCTGAACCATCAGCCTGCGAACAGGTGCCGCCGCATGGCGGTCGCCTCGAACTCCTCCAGCCGGCGCTGCGCCGCCTCCGGCACCGCGTCGCACATCGCCTGCAACAGCACCATCGCCACCGCCATCGGCCCGGTGTGCAGGTCGAAGACCAGCCGGGTGCCGACCGCCGCGGGCAGCACGACGTCGGCGCGGTCGGCCACCGGGCTGACCGCCGAGTCGGTGATCGCCACCACCTTGAGGCCGGCCTCGCGGACCGCCTCCAGGGTCTCCCGCGGATAGCGCGGCAGCACCACTGCCAGCATGGCGGTCGCACCGGCCGCGCGGGCCTGATCGAGCCGGTCGAGCATCTGCGTGCCGCCGGCGTCGAGCACCCGCACGTCGGGGTGGACCTTCGCGGCGAAGTATCCGAAGTACGCCGCGAGCGGCGCGGCGGCCCGCAGCCCCAGCACGGGCAGCGGCCGGCTGCGCACCAGCAGATCGGCCGCCTGCCGCACCGGGCCGAGGTCGCCGAGCTGGTCGCGCAGGCGCTCCAGGTGACCGGCCTCGGCCCGCAGCGCGCGCTGCATCTCGTTCTCCTCGGCCGCGGGCGTCACCGTCGTGTCGACCAGCGACCGCAGCTCACGGCGCAGGGCGGGGTAGCCGGCATACCCGAGCGCCATCGCGAAACGGGTCACCGAGGGCTGGCTGACGCCGGCCAGGTCGGCGACCTCGGCCGCGGAGAGATAGGCCGCCCGGGCGGCGTGCTGGACGAGGCTGTGCGCGATCCGCCGCTGCGTCGGCGTGAGCCGGGCGCCTTGAAACAGATCGGTCACCCTGACGGCCGTGTCATTCACAGATGCAGACTATGCATGAAAACTTTCAGAGCACCAGACCCTCACCGCATGGTGCGAACGGCGGCGCGGGCCGAGACGCACGCGAAGTGTGGGGTCAGGCGACCGTGAACGCCCGGCGGAAGCGCTCCAGCGCCTCCTCCGGGTCGCCCGACGCCCAGCCCTCGAGACCGACGACGCCCTCGTATCCGAGCCGGTCGAGGGCGGCGGCGACGGCCGGGTAGTGGATCTCGCCGGTGCCGGGCTCGCGGCGGCCGGGCACGTCGGCGACCTGGATCTCGCCGACGTGCGGCAGCGCCCGCTCGACCAGCTCGACGAGATTCCCCTCGCCGATCTGGGCGTGGTAGAGGTCCAGGTTCATCCGCAGATGGGGGCTGCCGACGGCCTCGACCAGCGCCAGCGTGTCCGCCGCCGTCGCGAACGGCGTGCCCGGGTGGTCGACCGCGGTGTTGAGATTCTCCAGCGTGAAGACCCGGCCGGCGCGCTCGCCGAGCTCGGCCAGGCGGCCGAGGGTACGCGCGGCGGTGAGCCACATCGGCGGCGTGACCACGGCAGCGGGGATCACCGGCAGGCCCTTGTCGTCGAGGCCGGTCCCGTGCACGTTGAGGCGCGGGCAGTCGAGCCGCTCGGCGACCTCGAGCGACTGCCGGGCGGTGCGCAGCAGCTCCTCGGCGCCATCCGGGTCCGCGAGGGTGCCGGTCAGGTATCCGGTCATGGACGAGATCGTCGCGCCGGTCTTTGTGAGCGCGTCGATGTCCTTGGTCGCCCAGCCCCACATCTCGACCTCGAAGCCGAGCCGCGCGATGCGTTCGACGCGCTCGGCGAACGGCAGGTCCAGGAAGACCATCTCGGCGCACACGGCCAGGCGGTAGCCGCTCACTTGGCCACCTCGTCGATCCGCACCGGCCGGCCGGCGGCCACCGACGCGGCGGCGGCCAGCGCGATCGCGAGGGCAGCGCGGGCGTCCTCGCCGGTCACCGGTGGCGCCGTCCCGGTGTGGACCGCCTCGGCGAAGGCGAC
>NZ_JBFAZH010000655.1:0-4508 GCF_040681735.1 Actinoplanes sp. NPDC051633
GTCGATCTCCTTGCCCAGGCCGGGAGAGCCGATCACCAGCTCGCCGGTGACGGCCAGGATCAGCGCGACCGAGGCGGCCAGCCGCACACCGGTCACCACGTACGGCAGGGCGGTCGGCCAGAGCAGGAAGCGCAGCCGGTCCCACGCGCCCAGGCCGTACGAGCGGGCGGTGTCGCGCGCCACCGGGTCGACGTCCGCGACGCCGTACACCACCTGCACCAGCACCTGCCAGAATGCGGCGTACACGACCAGGACCACAGTGGACCGGATGGTCGAGCCGTAGAGCACGATGACCAGCGGGATGAGGGCGACCGACGGGATCGGGCGCAGGAACTCGATCGTGGTCGCCGTGGCCGCGCGCAGGAACGGCGCCGTGCCGATCAGCAGCCCGGCCACGAGGCCGGCCGCGACCGCGATGCCGAGGCCGACCGCCCACGTGACGAGGGTGTCGACGAGGGCGGTCCAGAACCCCGGCCGCACCGCCTCGTCGGCGACCGCGGCGAGGACTCGGCTGGTCGGCGGTGCATACTCCGCCGGCACCACGCCGAGCCGCGGCGCCACCTCCAGCAGGAGCGCGAAGGTGGCCAGGCCGAGCACACCCAGCAGAGCGGGGGTGGCTCTTGTGGGTACGCCGCCCGCGGCCGCCGTCATACCCGTCCGGTCGTCATGGCAGCAGCGCGGCGACGTCCGGCTTCTGCGTCAGCAGTCCGTCGGTCACCGCCAGGTCGGCGAGTGCCTCCACCGACTGGCGGTTCACGTCGGCCGGCCACTTGGGCAGCACCAGGGCGTCGCGGACCTCGGGAGGGATCTTGGTGTACGTGCCGAGCACCTCGCGCACCTCCTCGGGATGTGCGTCGGCGTACGCCAGCGACTCCTTCATCGCCTCGGTGAAGCGGGTGACCAGGTCGGCGTTGCTGCTGATCAGCTGCTGGGAGGTGAAGTACATGGCGACGGTCAGATCGGGCGCCGCGTCGACGTAGCTGGACGCGATCTTGCGGGCCTTGGCCGCGACCGCCGTCTGCTGGAACGGCTCGACCACGAAGATGGCGTCGACCCGGCCGGCCTGCAGCGCGGCCACCTGTTCGGGGAAGGGCAACTCGGTGAACTTGACTGCCGCCGCATCGCCGCCGTCCTTCCGGACCGACGCGCGGACGCTGGTCTCCACGATGTTCTTCAGCGTGTTGGCCGCGACGGTCTTGCCGGCCAGGTCTTTGGGTGACCGGACGGGACTGTCCGCCTTGACGAACAGGCCGGCGAAGTCCTTACCGTCGACGCCGGTCGAGTTGTTGCCGTTGGAGACCACCTTGACCGGCGCGTTCTGCGACTTGGCCAGCAGCAGGGAGATGGTGTTGCTGAAGCCGAACTGGTACTGCCCACTGAGCACGGCCGGCAGGATCGCCGCTCCACCCTGCGCGGTGGTCAGGGTGAGGTCGATGTTGCGGTTGCTGAAAAAGCCCTTCTGCTTGCCGAGATAGATCGGGGCGACGTCGAGGATCGCGATGACGCCCGCGTTCACCTTGTCCGGCTGGCCGCCGGTGTCCGGTCCGGCGCCGTCGTCCGAGCCGCCGCCGCACGCGGCGAGGGCGAGGGTCACCGCCGCGAGCACCACAACCAGGGGGGATCGTCGCATCGGAACTCCATCCACCAGAGGGAGGTTCGCTTGTCGGCGCGGACTGTGCGGAAAGCGCACGGAGATTCTCACCGAACCTAGATCCGCGAACCGATCGCCGTCAATGGCTGCAGCCCGGTTGACGGTCCCCGCTTCCCTTCCTACGGTGATTCCCGGAACATCTGTTCGCACAGCGCACACATCGGCGGTGACAGGGTGCCGGAGGCGGAGCGTCCGCCGCACTTCGTGCGGTCCCTCGAGCGCGGCCTGGCGGTGCTCCGCGCGTTCGACCGGGGCCGGTCGGAGCTGACGCTGAGCGAGGTGGCCGGCGTGACCGGCGTGACCCGGGCCGCCGCCCGGCGATCCCTGCTGACCCTGGCCGACCTCGGGTACGTGCGCAACGAAGGCCGGTTCTTCTCACTCAGCCCGCGGGTGCTGGAGTTGGGATACGCGTACCTGTCCAGCCTCACGCTGCCGGAGATCGCGGAGCCGTACCTGGAGGCGCTGGTCGCCGAGGTCAGCGAGTCGTCCTCGGTCTCGGTGCTGGACGGCGGCGACATCGTCTATGTGGCCCGCGTGCCGGTGTCGCGGATCATGACCGTGGCCATCAGCGTGGGCACCCGCTTCCCCGCGTACGCCACGTCGATGGGCCGGGCGATGCTCGCCGGACTGTCCGAGGCGGATCTGGACGGCTACCTGGCGGGGCTGGTGCTCGAGCGGCTGACCCCGCGGACGGTGGCGTCGCCGAAGGCGCTACGGGCGGAGATCCAGCGGGTCCGGGCACAGGGTTGGGCCCTGGTGGACCAGGAGTTGGAGGAAGGTCTGCGGGCGGTGGCCGCGCCGATCCGCGACCGGGCCGGGCGTACCGTCGCCGCTGTCAACGTGTCCGCGCACGCGAGCCGGACCACCCTCGAATCGATGCGCCGCGACCTCGTGCCGCCGCTGCTGGCCGCGGCGGCGCGCATCTCCGCCGACCTGCCGGCCAGCGGCCGCCGCTGACTACGGCCTGCTGGTCAGGCAGTACGGTCAAGTGATGTTCGAGTACGTGTCGCGCCGGTTCGCAGGACAGGCCGGACCGGCCGGCCGTTTCGTCGAGTCGATCTGGTTCGCGCGGGGTCGCATGGCCGAGCCACGAGAGCGGATTGCTCCGACCGGCTCAACGGTCGCGGCCATCGTTCTCGGCGACCCGATCCGGCAGTCCCCGCTCGGTGCGGGCACCGCCCTCCTCGCCGATTCGGGTTTTCTGATCGGCCCGCACGACCGGCCGATCGTCAACGAGCCTCAGGGCGAGACGCACTGCGTCGGGATCGTCACCACGCCGATCGGCTGTCGCCCCGTTCTGGGGTTGGCTCCGGCCAAGCTGCGCGGTCGGGTCGTGGACCTGCTGCGGGTGTGGCCGAGGGCCGCCGATCTCCGGAGCGCACTGTTGACCTGTGGGACCGCGGAAGCGGCTCTCGATGCTGTCGAAGAGACGCTCAGGGTGCCGGAGCCCTTTCCCGAGTATGCGATCGGACGGTGCGAGGTCGCGGTCCGGAGCCTCGTCGATGAACCGAGTCGTCCGGTCAGCGACATCGCGACGGCGCTCGGTCTGAGCCACGGCTACCTCGACCGGCTGTTCACCGAGCACGTGGGGCTCAGCCCGCGCACACTGGCGCGCATTCTGCGGGTTCGCCGGCTGCTGTAGGACATCGACGTCCACGATGCGGTGGGGTGGGCGGACAAGGCGACGGAGCTGGGCTGGTTCGACCAGGCACACCTGATCCGCGACTTCAAGCGTCACACCGGGGTGACGCCTTCGGAGTACATCGCCGTCCAACGCTCGGCGTACGACCGCGCCGAGGCAGCCGTCTCGGCCGGTTTCGTACCCGAGGTGGGGTGAAATTCGTCCAATCCCTGAGCGTCTTGGAGGTGCACCGTGGCGATGACAACGAGCCGGAGGCACCATGACCGAGGTTTTCACCGCCGAGACCACCATCGACCGTCCCGTGGACGCGGTGTGGGCCCGGCTGATCGACTGGGACAACGCGGCGCGATGGATGCCGGGTGTGGACGCGTTGCGCGCGGACGGGCCGACGGCTATCGGCACGACGCTGGTCTTCACCGCGCGCGGCAAGCAACGCACGTCGGAGATCGCCGCTCTCGACACGGGACGCAGCATCACGTTGAGGTCCGTCCAGGGCGGGGTGGTGGCGGACTACGTCTACGCGTGTGCGCGGCACGGCGAGGGCACGAACGTGAGCCTGACCGCCGTCTGCCGGATGACCGGGCCGGTCCGGCTGCTGGGACCGGTGATCAGGGCCGCGATCCGTAGGGCGGACAGCGGCCAGCTCAACGCATTCGCCGCCACCTTCTCACCCTGATGCCGCCCTCACGTGTTTCAGCAGATACAGCCCTGGCACCGTGAGCCGCCCGGTCTCCTTCCCCGTGGCCAGGTCGTACCGGACCACGCCGTCGGGATGCCCGGCCCAGGCTTCCCCACCGGCGCCCAGAACAAGTCCTCGCGCCGATCCCGGCGTAGCGATCTCGCGGCGCGGTCCGGTGACCACCACCACGTTGTCGACGTTGACGACGAGTTGGCGCGATGCGGTGATCCGCGCGTTGGGCTTGCCCTTCTCCCCGGCCGCGGCGAACGGGCCGACCCGCTCGACCACCAGCCGATCCGGGTCGATGTCGGCCACTGTCCCGGACGATGCGTGCACGACGCACAGGCGGTCACCGGCCGGGGCCAGCGCCATCGCGTGGACGCCCGGCCGCTCCCGCCCGAACGGTGCCGGTAGGGCGACTCGGTGCGTCCAGCGCTCGCCGAGGTGCAGGCAGTCCACGAAGGCGACGGCATCGGGCTGATAGGCGTAGAGCGTGTAGCTCATCGCGCGGGCCGGGTCGTGGAGACGCTCGATCA
>NZ_JBFAZH010000656.1:0-4454 GCF_040681735.1 Actinoplanes sp. NPDC051633
GCTCGGGTCGTCCCTCGGAGCCGGAGAACACGCTGTAGACCCGCCGCCGCACGGGGCGGGGGAGGCGCGCGACCACCTCGGCGACCGGCCGCAGCGCGGCGAAGGCAGGGTTGCCGAGCGGCGGGACGTCCCGGCCGTGCAGGAACCGGGCGAGCGCCACGACCATGCCGGACGCCGAGTCGAAGCCGGCGATCTCGCGGGGTGTCTTCATCGCGCCTCCGCGCAGGTTCATGCCCGCTACCTGCGGGTATCAACCGGGTCATGCCCACTTTCCCGGACGGTGTGATCACGTCGTACACCGACGGGCCGTTCGGTTTGATGCGCAGCCGCGCGGTCGGGCGGCCGCAGCCCGGCGTGCCGGAGGTGGTCGTCGTGCAGGGCATGGCGGTCGCCTCCTATCTGCTGCCGGGCGTCGGTGCGCTGGCCGGCTGGACCCGGGCCCACCTGCTCGAGCTGCCGGGGCTGGCGGGCAGCGGCGACCCGCCCCACGAGCTGTCCGTGCCCGAGTACGGCCGGGCGGTCGCCGGCTGGCTCACCGCCACCCGCGCCGAGCCGGTCCTGCTGGCCGGGCACTCCAGCGGCACCCAGGTCGCCGCCGAGGCCGCTGCCGGCCATCCCCTGGTCGCGGGGCTGATGCTGGCCAGTCCCACCGTCGATCCGGCCGTCCGCCCGTTCCCGCGCCTGGCGCTGCGCTTCCTGCAGGACGGCCGGATCGAGCCGCCCGGCCTGACCAGGACACACCTGCCCGAGTGGCGGCGCGCCGGACCGCGGCGGCTGGCCCATCTGGTGCGCGCCTGCCTGCGGCACGACATCGAGCGGGCCCTGCGCCGGCTCACCGTGTCGCTGCTCGTGCTGCGCGGCGCCGACGACGTGCTGAGCACCCCCGTCTGGGCACGGCGACTCGTCGCCACTGCGCCCGAGGGGCACTATGAGGAAGTGCCCGGCGCCCACGGTTTCCCCTGGCTCGACCCCACGTCGTGGTCCGAACCCGCACGGAAGTTCTCAGGAGACCTGTGACCGACGCACCGCTGGACATCACCCGCATCTACTACGAGCCGGCCGCCGCCGAGCTGCCGCGCGGCAAGGAAATCCTGGAACGCTTCCCGGACGCCGCCCGGGTCGAGGTCGAGAGCCACAACCGCATCCCCGAGCTGTACGGCGACGAGACCAACGTGCGCCGCTGGGTCCGGATCAAGCGGGAGGCGCTCGTACTCGGCGTCAAGAAGTCCTTGACCGCCCGCCCCAACGGCCGGTCCGCCGACTTCATCGCGCCCTCGACCGCGAACGGCTGCGCCATGGCCTGCGCGTACTGCTACGTGCCGCGGCACAAGGGCTACAGCAACCCCATCACGGTGTTCGCCAACATCGAGCGGATCGCCGGCTATCTCGGGCGGCACGCGGGCCGGCAGGGCGCCAAGCCGGCGCCGAACGAGTGCGACCCGCACGCCTGGGTCTACGACATCGGCGAGAACTCCGACTGCAGCCTCGACGCCCGGATCAGCGACAACGTCCGCGACCTCGTGGACCTGTTCCGCACGCTGCCGAACGCGAAGGCATCGTTCGCCACCAAGCACGTCAACCGCGACCTGCTCGGCTGGGACCCGGCCGGGCGTACCCGGATCAGGTTCTCGCTGATGCCGCAGGCGGACGCCAAGGTCCTGGACATCCGCACCTCGCCGATCGCGGAGCGGATCGCGGCGATCGACGACTTCGTCGCGGCCGGCTATGAGGTGCATGTCAACTTCAGCCCCGTGGTGGTCCGCGAGGGCTGGCTCGACGACTGGGCCGAGCTGCTCGACTAGCTCGACGCCGGCATCGGCCCGGCCGCCAAGGCGCAGCTGGCCGCCGAGGTCATCTTCCTGACCCACAACCGCGAGCTGCACGAGGTCAACCTGGGCTGGCACCCGAAGGCCGAGGAGCTCATCTGGCGGCCGGAGTTGCAGCAGGTCAAGCGCTCGCAGAACGGCTTCGTCAACGTCCGTTACCGCACCGGCGAGAAGGGCCGCCACGTGGCCGCGCTGACCGGCCTGATCGCCGGCCGCACCCCCTACCTGCGGGTCCGCTACGCCTTCTGAGCGGCCAGCTGCCTCGTCATCCGGTCGAGCTCCCCACGCGGCGGCGGGCCGCGGGCGGGATGCCCGAGCGGATGCGGGCCAGCAGGTCCGCCACGCGCGGGTCGTCCAGGGCGCCGGGGCGGTGGACCGCGTGGAAGGTGATCAGCGGCAGATCCGTGACGCGGCGGGCGACGAGGCCCGGCGGTGGTTGGACGCAGCCGGCGACGACGGTCGGCCCGACGCCGAGCGCCGCGAAGTCGAGGGTCATCGGCAGGCCCTCCGCCTCGACCGCGACCGTCCACGGGACGCCGGCCGCGGACAGCGCCCGCTCGAGGTTGATGCGGTGCGGCCGGGCCGGTGGCGGCACGATCAGCTCGGCGCCGGCCAGATCGGCGAGCCGGAGGTTGCGTTTCCGGGCCAGACGGTGGCCCTCCGGCATCAGCAGCACCTGCGGGTACGTGGCGATCGGCACGGCGACCAGGTCGTCGGGCAGCACGTGCAGGGTGAAGACGCCGAGGTGGGCGCGGCCGGTCAGCAGCGCGGCGCGCATCTGCTGCCGGTTGGTGTGCAGCGGGCGCACGCTGCCCGGTCGTTCGGCGAGCATGGCGCGGATGGTGCCGCCGAGCAGGTACAGATAGCCGGTGTGCCCCGACGCGATCACCAGCGGGCGGGTCGACGGGGTGCCGCGCAGCTCGCCGAGGAAGAGCTCCAGTCGTTCGAGGTGATCGCGGGCGAACCGGGCCACCCGCTCGCCGTCGGCGGTGAGCTGCAGCCGGTTGCCCGTGCGCTGGTAAAGCGGGCGGTCGAGCTCGCGGGCCAGCGTCGCCAGCTTCGAGTGCAGCGACGGCTGGCTGATGTGCAGTGCTTTCGCCGCCCGGGTGAGATTGAGGTGCTCGGCGAAGACCGCGAACGCCTCCAGCGCGTCGGACGACACCCGCAAGCCGGCCATAGGCTGATCCTATAGCTGCTGGGCAGATACATAGTTCCGCGTGAGTCCTGTTGCGACGAGGATCTTGACATGCACGAGGTCTCGAAAGCGCAGTTGCGCGTCATGCCGTTGCACGCGATCACCGAGGTGTGCGGCGAGCCGGGTCTGCGCCGCCGGCTCGCCCTGGAGCTCCTGGCCCTGCCCGACGACGACCGGCGAGCGGTCGGCGCCGCGACCAGGTGGGCGGCCGAGCTGCACCAGGGGCAGCGCCGCACGCGGGAGCCGTACGTCAACCACCCGCTGCGGGTGACCCTCCGGATGCTGTGCCACTACTGGGTGGCCGACCCCTGCGCGGCCTGCTGGACCGCCCCGACACCCCGCTGGCGCCGGACGTGAAGGACCGCATCCGCAGGCAGCTGACCCTGGCTCGGGAGCGCTTCACCGCCATCCTCGCGGCCTGAGTGGGGTACAACTGGACCGGTGAGAGTTCTCGGCCGTGCCACCGTGGGTGTCCTGCTGCTCGCCGTCGCGGCGTGCTCGTCCGATGCCCCGGCCGCCGACGCGCCGGCCGGTCCGGCTCCGACGACGGCCGCCGCGCGTCTGTCCGGCGCCGAGGTGCGGACGCTCGCCGGCACCGGCGAGGCGCCGTTCGACCAGGCCCGGCGGCTGCGGGTGCCGCCCGGGTCGACGGACACCGTCTCGGCCCGGGTGCCCGGCGCCCGGCTGCTGGCCTGGAGCCCCGACAAGCGGCTCCTCGTCTCGCGACCCAAGTCGGGGGACATCGTCGAGCTGGTTCCCGGTCCGGGCGACAGCCCGCCCGCGCAGCGCACGCTTGCCGACGGGCTCAACCAACCGCACGGGCTGGCCTTCGCCGGCGACACGCTCTACGTCGCCGAGAGCGACCGGGTGGACGCCTTCACCTACCGGGCCGGGGCGCTCTCCGGCCGGCGGGTCGTGGTCGACGGGCTGCCGGACGCGAAGAGCCCCGAGCTGGGCGGCGCCTACGCGCACGCGCTCAAGAGCGTGGCGGTCGGCGAGGACGGCGCGCTCTACGTCTCGGTCGGCTCGACCGGCAACGTCTCCGCCGAGGACCGCGACGCGACGCCGGAGCGGGCGTCCATCCTGCGGGTCGCGCCGGGCGGGAAGGCCGAGACCTTCGCCCGCGGCGTCCGCAACGGCACGGGCCTCGCGATCGACCCGGACGGTGCGGTGTGGACCGCCGTCAACAACCGCGACAACATCGCCTACCCCTACGACGGCGACGACAAGGGCAAGGTCTTTCAGGAGTACGTGAACGACCACCCGCTCGAGCCGCTGGCGAAACTGACCCAGGGCCGCGACCTCGGCTGGCCCTACTGCAACCCGGATCCGGACGTGCGGCCGGGCGACAAGGACTCGCCGCTCAGCTACACCAACCGGCCCTTCGTCCCCGACCTGCAGCTGAATCCCGGCGGCGCCGAGCTCGACTGCTC
>NZ_JBFAZH010000657.1:0-4449 GCF_040681735.1 Actinoplanes sp. NPDC051633
GGCTGACCACCGTGGTGACGGCGGAGAGCATCGAGGAGGTCCTCCTCACCGACGGCACGCCGCAGGAATGCTGCGAGCGGCTGCTCGAGCTGGCGCTCGAGGCCGGCGGCCCGGACAACGTCACGATCATCATCGCCGATCTGACCGAGGGCGACTGACGCGACCTGCGGTACCTTAACCCGGGTCTGGCTTCTCCCCGGGTGGTGATGACGACGGCACGGCTGACGGTGCGGGTGCCCGTAACGCTTGCCGTCATCGCCGTTGTCGTCGCAGTGGGTGAGTTCGTCGTTCCTGCCGGTGACATTCGACGGCTGTACGTGGTCGCCGCGGAGCTCCTCGCCGGGCTGATCGGCGCGTGGGTCTGCTTCGACACCGGCCGCGGCCGGATCGGCTCCGGGCGTCGCTGGCGCCTCCACCTCGGCACCGGGCTGATCGGCTTCTCGCTGCTGCGGGTGTGGTGGCTGGTCTCGCCGGACGCCTCGGGCGCCTCGGACGTCGGCTTCCTGGTCCTGCCCGCCTTCATCCTGCTGGGCCTGCTGACCGCAGCCAACGCTCTGCCACGCCGGGTGCCGATGGCCGGGCGGCGGGACGTCATCGTGCTGGTGATCGACAGCTTCCTGATCGCCGGGTCGGTGCTCGCGCTGCTCTGGACGCTCGTGCCGCGGCACGTCTACACCCATGCCGGCGAGGACCCGCTGGTGGTGGCCGTCGCGGTCGCCTACCCGGTGGCCGACCTCATCCTCGCCACGATGGCGGTGCTGGTGCTCACCATGCGACCGGCGCCGGCCAGCGTGCGTCGGCCGTTGCGGCTGGTCGCGTTCGCGCTGCTCGCGTTCATGGTCACCGACGCGCTGCGGCTGGCGACGCTGCCGTCCGGGCTTACGCCGGTGACCGCGGCCGGCTATCTGCTCGGGCCGGCGCTGATCGCGCTCGCCGCGCTGTGCCCGCCGACGCCGCCGGGAGAGCGGGTCGACGCCCGGGCCGAAGCGGACTGGCTGCACCTGCTGCTCCCGTACGTCCCGGTGGTGGCGACCGGTGTGGTGATCGCGCTGCGGCACGGCACCGACGGCCGGCTCACGACGCTCGAGGCGTACCTCGGATGGTTCGGTCTCGGTCTCGTCGTGGCCCGGCAGATGTTCACGATCGTCGACAACATGATCCTGCTGTCGCGGGTGTCCGAGGGCCAGCAGCGGCTCCACCATCAGGCCTACCACGACCCGCTCACCGGCCTGGCGAACCGCGCGCTCTTCCGCGAACGGCTGGTCGCCGCGCTCGAGGCGCACCGCGACCGGCACCGCCCGATCGCGCTGATCTTCGCCGACCTCGACGACTTCAAGCTGATCAACGACAGCTTCGGCCACGCGATGGGCGACCGGCTGCTGCGCACGATCGGCGACCGGCTGCTGGGCTGCGTGCCGTCCGGCGATCTGGTGGCCCGCCTCGGCGGCGACGAGTTCGCGGTGCTGCTCGAGCACCGGGCCGCCGACGCCGAACGGATCGGTCACCGGATGCTGCACGCCCTGCGCGAGCCGTTCACGCTCGACGGTCACACCATCGGCGTCGGCGCGAGCATCGGCGTGGTGGTGCCCGAGCCCGGCGACACCGACCTGTCCGCGGACATCCTGCTCCGCCGCGCGGACGCCGCCATGTATGCGGGCAAGCGCCGGGGCAAGGGCACCATCGTCCGGTACGCGGGCGGCGCCGACGGCGGTCCGCACGCCGACCTGCCGCACCTGCTGGCCCGCGCGCTGTCCGGCGACCCGGCGGCCTCCGGCTTCGAGGTGTACTACCAGCCGATCGTGCGCTTCGCCGACGGCGCGACGGTCGCCGTCGAGGCGCTGGCCCGGTGGACCGACCCGGTGGCCGGCCTGGTCGACCCGGACGTCTTCGTCACCGTGGCCGAGCGCACCGGCCTGGTCGCGGCGATCGACGACTTCGTGCTGGACCGGGCGTGCGCGGACGCGGCCGGGCTGGCCAACGTCTACGGCCGCCCGATCGACGTGCACGTGAACGTGTCGGCGGTGCGGCTGGGCCAGCAGGGTCTCGAGGACGCGGTGCTGTCGGCGCTGGAACGGCACGCGGTCCGGCCGTCGCGCCTGGTCGTGGAGATCACCGAGACGCGCCGCATCCCGGACATGCCGAGGGCGGTCGAGGTGGCGTCGCGGCTGCGCTCGTACGGGGTGCGGCTGGCGCTGGACGACTTCGGCAGCGGCTACAACGCGCTGGCGCAACTGCACTCCCTGCCGGTCGACATCGTGAAGCTGGACGCGACGCTGACCGATGTGGACCTCACGCCGGAGCGGGCCGGGGCGATCTGCCGGTCGGTGCTGGCGATCTGCAACGAGCTGGGCCTGGCGGTGGTGGCCGAGGGGATCGAGACGCCCGCGCGGGCGCACGCGATGGCGGACCTGGGGTGCCCGCTCGGGCAGGGCTATCTGTTCGGGCAGCCGGTGCCGCCGCAGCGCCTGGCGGTGCCGCTCACGGGACCGCCGGGCTCGCCGGCGTCGGCGACGTCGTCCCGGGCCGGGATGTCCACCTAGCCTCCTAGGACGCCGGAGAGGTTGTGGCCCGCCGCGCCACCGCGCCCGGTGCTCGCCGCGCCGGTGCTCGCCGCAGGCAGCCAGTGCCGCCGCGGGCCCGCCGCCGCGGGCCCGCCCGGGTAGGGGGTGGGTCGCCCTGCGCTACGGCCGCCACCACCCCCCACCCCGGCACTGGGTGGGCCTCAAGTTAAGCCCCGCCTACGACATTTCCGCGGCGCTGTCCACAGGCGTCACGCCGCCCGGCGTGCGGCGTGCGATCGCAGGAACGCCTCCAAGCCGGCCAAATCGTCGGTGTTGATGTGGTCGACGCCCGCGTTCAGCAGCTCCGTCCAGACCGCTTCCCGGGCGGCGCCCGGCGTGTCCGGCGTCGCCCAGAAGCGCACCCGCTGCCCGTCGCGGTGCGCGGTCGCGATGATCTGCCGCAGCCGGCTCCGCTCGGCCGCGGGCATCGGACCCGATCCCTGCCAGGTGAAGACGTTGGTCCAGTTGTCGCTGATCAGCGGGATGAACGACGCGGGCGCTCCGGAGCCGAGGTCGGTTAGGCGGCCGTCGTAGAAGGCGTACCGCACGCGCTGGCCCTCCATCAGCTCGCGTGGCCGGTCGCCGCTGATCACCGCGGTGACCGCGCCGGGCCGCACCCGCCCGAACGCGTAGGTGGTGAGCAGCCACCGGTACCGCGTCAGCACCCGGTGCAGCTCGGTGTAGGTCAAGGCGCCGGTGTTCTTGATGTCGATCAGCAGTTGCAACTGCTGCCGGCTGCCGCGGTAGACGGTGCCGTGGTTGGCCCGCACCCGCCGTGCCAGCGGTTCGAGATAGAGGCTTTGCAGGGTACGGCCGGGCTGGACGTCCTCGGGGTCGTGCGCGACGAGCAGCTCGCCGCCGACCAGATAGACGTCCGCCTCCACGCTGGTGAACCCGTGCGAGAGCGCGTCCAGCAGCGGCCGTTCGTGCTCGTAGTCGTTGTGTGCGTGCGCCTGGGCGAGCGGGCGGACGCGGTGGTCGTGCGAGGCGGCCGCGGAGACCGGGGCGCCGGCGCCGAGCAACGCCGACGCGACGGCCACGACGGTCACCAGCCGGCGGCCAAGGGATCGACTGATATGCATGCCGTTGAGCATGCCAAGCAGGAGTGACGCTGTGGTGGATCGAAGGTGTCAACCTCGCCGGTTCGTCCGGCGGGTCGGTGTCGCCGAGGTGGGGTCCTCGGGCCACGGGTGTTTGGGGTACCGGCCGCGCATCTCGGCCCGCACCTGCGGATAGGCGTTCTGCCAGAAGGATGCGAGGTCGGCGGTCACGGCGAGCGGTCGTCCGGCGGGGGAGAGCAGGTGCAGGAGTACGGGCACCCGGCCGTCGGCCAGTCGCGGCGCCTGCGCCCACCCGAACGTCTCCTGCAGCTTCACCGCGAGCACCGGCGCCGCCGGGTCCGCATAGCTCAGTCGCACCCGCGATCCGCTGGGCACGGGCAGCCGTTCCGGCGCGATCTCGTCGAGTCGTCCGGCGACCGACCAGGGCAGCAGACGCCGCAGTGCCGTCGCCGTGTCGACCCGGGCGAGGTCGGCCCGCCGGCGTGCCCGGGTGAGGTCGGGGCCGAGCCACACCTCGGCCGCCGCGATCAGCGCTTCGTCGTCCACCGCCGGCCACGGGTCGCCGATCGCCGCCCGCGCGAAGGCCATCCGCTCCCGCAGCTCCGCCGCCGTGCGTGACCAGGTGAGCAGGCCGAGTCCTTCGTGCCGCAGCCCGTCGAGCAACGCGGCCCGCACCAGCGTGGGGTCCGGGTTGTCGAGGCGGCGTTCGACCAGGGTGATGGCGCCGAGCCGGCGGATCGACCGGGCGACCACGTCACCGCCGGCCCAGCCGATCTCGGTGTCCTCGGTCAGCAGCGCGGCGGCGGCTTCGGCGGCGGTCGCCTCGT
>NZ_JBFAZH010000658.1:0-4441 GCF_040681735.1 Actinoplanes sp. NPDC051633
CCCGCACCGCGTCCAATACCGACCGGTCGTCCGAATACGTGGTCAGCACCACCACCTTGACCTCGGGTGCCTCGGCACGCAGGCGGCGGGTGGCCTCGACCCCGTCGCATCTCGGCATTCTCAGGTCCATGAGCACGACATCCGGCCGTACGGCTCGGACCAGCGTGACCGCCTCGGCGCCGTCAGTGGCCGTACCCACCACCTCGACGCCCTCCATCAGAGCGAGCACCATGCTCAGCCCTTCGCGGACCACCCGCTGGTCGTCGGCGATGAGCACCCGGATCATGCCGGCACCGCCAGCTCGACCCGGAATCCGTGACCGGTCGCGCCCGCGCTGAGGGTCCCGCCCAGCAGCTCCGCCCGTTCCCGCATCCCGCTCAGCCCGTAACCGTCGGTCTCGTCGGGAATGACGAGCGTCCCGGTGGCGAAGTCCTCGACGATCAGGCGGGTGCCCGTGGACTCGTACGCGAGGCGCAGCGAGACGCGGGTCGGCGACGCGTGTCTGGTCACGTTGGTCAGAGCCTCCTGAGCCACCCGGTAGATGGCCAGCCGCGCCTGCGACCCCAGTGGATGCGGCTCTCCGGACACCGCCAACTCGCACGGCACAGCCTGGTCGCGAGCGAACTGCTCGGCCAGCCCGGCCAACCGGTCAGGACCCGGCAGGTCGTCGTCGCGCAGCAGGCCGATGGCACGTCGGGCCTCCTCCAGACCGGCGCGCGCGAGGTGGTGGGCGCGGTCGATGGCGACCGCCAGTCGCGGATCGGCCGGATCCTGGGCGACCAGCATGCGAGCGCCCTCCAGTTGCAGCGACAGCCCCGACAGCGAGTGGGCGAGCACGTCGTGCATCTCGCGGGCGAGCCGCTGCCGCTCGGCCAGCACGGCCGCCTCGGCCAGCGCCGCCTGACCCGCTTCCCGCTCGGCGAGCAGCCGCTTGGTCTCGCGCTGCGCCTCGGCCAGGCGGAACGCCAGGTACATCGAACCGAACAGCACGGCGAACCCGGCGAGCACGGCCAGGAACCCGAAGTCCTGTCCGGTGATCGAAGCCACCATCTCGAGCACCACGAACGCCGCGATCAAGACCGGGACAGCCACCCGTACGGGCATCAGCCCGGTCGCCGCGCACAGCACCGCAACCAGCACCCCCACCGAGCCCGGCCCGCCGGGCTGCACCGCCACCAGCGTCACCGAGCTGACCAGCATCGCCCCGACGAACACCACGTGCGTCGACCGGATCGGTCGTTCGGCGGTCGCATTGCGGCCGAACACCCCGGCCACGAACGCGGCGGTGGCCAGCACGACGACCAGCCGCCTGCCGGTCAGCCCGAACCCGGGCTCGGCGGCCGCGGCGGCCCACACGAACCACGCCAGCATCAGCGGTGTCAGCAACTTCATCCACCGCACGACCCGCAGACGGGTCAGTGCGGGCTCCTCGGTGTGCACCCTTCGAACCTAGAGCGGTATCGGGGCGGCAGCCATCAGCGCAGGGTTGTAGACGTGTCTGCACCCTCGGGTGGAGACGGAACTTCGATCCCCGCGCCGATGCCTGGCACCGACTCCGGATCGCAGGCTGAACGGCATGAAGAACAACCATCTGAACGCCGTTGTGCGCCTGCTGACCGCTTTCCTGGTGATCAGCGTGTCCACCGTCGTCGCCGTGGCGCTGATGCGCCATCACCCCGCTCTGGTCACCACGGCCGTCTGGGTCCGTACGTCCCTGGTCGCGGCGAGCGCCGCGGTGCTCCTGCTGTTCGCCCGCCGCGCGGCGGCGGGCCACCGCGGCTCGTTCCGCCGGCTTCGGATCATCTCGATGGTGGTGCTGATCGCGATCATCGCTGTGGTGGCCTGGCCGGGCGCCTTCCCGGTGTGGCTGCGCGTCGAGCAGGCCGTGTGCGGCCTGCTCATGCTCGGCGTCGTGGTGCGCACCAACCTTCGCGTGGCCCGGTCGTCCCTCGATGCCGGCGCACCTGGTTGAGCCCCAATGGCTCAACCCAGTCCGGAGGCCGTGTCTCGGAGGAAGTCGCGGACCTCGCGGTTGAAGAGCTCGGGCGCTTCGACCGAGCTGACGTGGCCGACACCGGGCAGGACGACCAAGGTTGATTCCGGTATCGCGGCGTGCAGGGCGTTCGCCACGTCCAGGGGAGCACGGACATCCCGGTCGCCGGACAGCAGCAGGGTGGGGACAGTGACGCCGGCGAGCACGTCCCGGAGGTCCGCCTCGGCCGAGGATCGGGCCATGGCGCGGAACCCGGCCGGGTCGAATGCCCGCACGCTGTCGGCGAACCTCGCGACGGCCTCGGCCGGCGCTGCTTCGGAGAACATCGACGTCAGCATCGCCGCGGCGAACTCGTCCGGTGGCAGGTCCGCCAGCGTCAGGCACACGCGTAGCCGCTCGGTCACCACGGCCGGGGCAAGCGAGCCGGCCCAGCCGGCGTAGGCCCCCGCGAGCACCATGGTCCGGGGGACGCCCGGGTGGCGGCGATAAAGTTCGAGAGTCACGATCGCGCCGAACGACAGCCCGGCGAAGTGCGGTCGGTCGAGCCGCAGGGCACGGACGAATCCCGCCAGGCAGCCGGCGTAGTCGGCGATGCGGAACGAGTCGGGCGGCGGCGTCGATCGGCCGGCGCCGGGGGCGTCCCACGCCACGACGGTGAACTCGTCGCAGAGGCCGTCGAGCTGGCCGGACCAGGTCGACACGGCGTCCCCGATGAAGCCATGTGACAGCACCAAGGGTGGACCGGATCCGGCCCGCTCGTACGCGATCGTCAGCCCATCGATCTCTACGGTCTCCATTGATCACTCCTGCGGGGTGTGTACTCGATTGTCGCCCTGCCGGCGGACGATCAGGGCTGGGCGCGCAGGGGTGCGTAGCCGGCGGTGAACAGGTGCCGCCCGGTGCGGCGCAGCACCGCGTTGCGGATCACTGGCGGCAGGCGGCGGCTGCGGTCCCGGCGATGGGTCTGCGCCAGGACCCAGCCGGTGCGGACGCGGCGGCGCTGCTCATAGGCGCGAAACGCCTCGGCAAGGGAGTGCTGGCCGGCCAGTGTGTCGGCCAGGACGATCGCGTCCTCCATCGCCATCGCCGCGCCCTCGGCCATGTTCGGCGATGTGGCGTGCGCGGCGTCGCCGATCAGCAGCACCGATCCGCGCGACCAGCGCGGCAGCACCACCTCCTCCACGGCGGCGCCATGCACGGGAGCGGCGGCCGACGCGGCGAGCAGGGTCGGCACGGGCTCCCCGTAGCCGGCGAGCACCTCGGGCAGCGGCAAGCGGGCCGCGCTCGGTGGGCAGTCGGTGTAGCAGTACACCTTCCCGTCGCCGATCGGGATGGTCAGGAACACCGTCCCCTTGCCGGCCATCAAGGACCACTCGGGCGCGGCGCCGGGCCACTCGGCGATGAACCGGCGGGCGTACTGTCCGACGGGCCGGACCGGCGCCGACTCCCCGAACAGCAGTCGCCGCATCGTGGAGTGCACGCCGTCGGCGCCCACCACGAGGTCGTACCGGCCGCCGGTGCCGTCGGCGAAGCCGACCCGCACATCGTCGTCGGTGTCGGTGAGAGACGCGGGCGAGCAGGACCACCGGATCGGCACGTCCTTGACCGCGGCGAGCAGAACCTGGTGCAGGTCGGCGCGGTGCAGGGCGAGGCTCGGCCCGACACCCCGCCACACCTGGTCGACGTCGAAGTCGAACAGAGCCCGTCCACGATGGTCGGCGATCCGCTGCCGTCGGATCCGCACCGCGCGGGCGCCGACCTGTTCGGCGAGCCCCAACGCGTCCAACGCCCGGACTGCGTTGCCCGGCAGGTAGATTCCGGTGCCGAGGGCGCCCGCCTCCGGTGCCCGCTCGGCGATCTCGACCGTCGCCCCCCATTGCCGCAGCGTGTGCGCCGCTGCCAGGCCGGCGATGCCCGCACCGACGACCAGAACCTGGATCCCGTCACCTCGCATGGCGGCGACGCTAGCGGCGGCGCCTTCCGGAATCCTTATTCGTGGGCGACACCCGCGGCGCGCAGCGCCCCACCGATGACCGCGCCGGGCGGGTCGGCATATCCGGTCCGCCACGCCGTCTCGAAGGCCGCGGGGGTGAGCACGGCTCTCGCCCGCGCCAGGGCGGCGTCGATCCACACCTGGTTGAACGGCATGACGGCGGCACCGACCGAGTCACGCAACGCCGCCGACGTGCCGAGCAGCGACACCGCCGCGGCCTGGTCGCCCCGGCCGGCCGCCAGTTCGGCGGCCAGGTGCAGCGCCAGCGAGAGTCCCCACACGTGGCCGAGGCGGTGGTAGCCGTGCAGCGCGGTGCCGAGGGCCTCGCCTGCCGTCGCCGCGTCACCGGTACGTGCGGCGGCGATCCCCTGCAACACCGACAGAGCGGCCAGCGCCTCCGGATCGCCCATCGACCGCAACACCGGCCCGCACTCCTCGACCAGCTCGGCCGCGCC
>NZ_JBFAZH010000659.1:0-4435 GCF_040681735.1 Actinoplanes sp. NPDC051633
GCCCGATGCCGCGCAGCCGCCGTCCGAGCCCGCCCAGCCCGACGTGCCGATCGATCCGCGCCTGCAGAAGGAGCCGGTGGTCAAGGCGGGCACGGGCACGGTGAAGGCGCTCAAGGTGACCCCGCTGGTCGCCGGCCGCGGACCGGCGGTCGCCGCCGGGCAGACGCTGACGGTCAACTACACCGGAGTGACCTACAAGGACGGCAAGGTGTTCGACTCGTCGTGGCAGCGCGGCGAGCCGGTGACGTTCCCGATCGGCGTCGGCCAGCTCATCAAGGGCTGGGACGAGGGCCTGGTCGGCGTGAAGGTGGGCAGCCGGGTGCAGCTCGACGTCCCGTCCGACAAGGCATACGGCGACAACCCCGAGGGCGGCCGGCCGCCGGGCGACCTGCGGTTCGTGGTCGACGTCATCAAAGCGAGCTGACCACCAGGTCGAGTTGACGCGGGCGGCCCGCCGGTGCGGGCCGCTCCTCGACCGTGTGCTTGAGGTCGCGCAACGCTTCGATCAGCTCGTCCACTGACGCCGGCGCGAGCGCCGCCTCGGCGAGCGCGCGGACCAGCCGGCCCTTGGTGGCCTTGTTGAAGTGGCTGACCACCGCGCGGCGGGGCACGCCGTCCACAACGGTCTCGTGCAGCACGCGCAGGGCGGCGGTGCGTCCGGCCACCGCCGCGCCCGGTGTCCACATCGACGCGTACGCGCCGGATCTGAGGTCGAGCACCGGGCCGCCGGCGGCCGCGGCGTCGAGCGGGCCGCGCAGTGCCTTCTTCCAGTACGGGGTGAGCCCGCCGACGCCGGGCAGCACGACACCGGCCGAGCACCGGTAGGCGGGGATCCGGTCGGGCAGCCGCAGCGCGCCCCACAGCCCGGAGAACACCACCGCTCGTTCGTCCAGCCAGGACCGTGCCACCGGCGCCAGACCGCGGGCGTCGAGGGCCTCGTAGAGCACGCCGCTGTAGACCTCGGCGGCCGGGGCGGCGGGCGCCTCGGCCAGGCCGGCGTTGCGGGCGATCTCCGCGTGCTGCCCCGCGGTGAGCCCGAGGGTGGTCAGGGACGCGGCGACGCCGCGGGCGCTCGTCCGTGCGCACATCGCGACGAGCCGGCTCAGCACCCGGCGGCGGGCCCGGGCCAGCGACGGCAGGAACATCGCCGCGGGGTCGGCGGGTTCGCCGTGAGCCGGCCACCGTGGGATAGACGCCGATGCGCCCGGTCAGCCCGACGGTGGCGAGCAGCTCGGCCAGCCAGGCCCCGGGGGCGGCCAGCCGCACCCAGCCGCCGGCGTCGCCGGCCCGGCGGTGCCCGACCACGAACGCGCTGAGCCCGATCGAGTCGCAGAACTCGACCCCGGACAGGTCGACCACGATGCGTGGCTGCGGCCGCTCCAGCACCTGGTCGAGGGTCGTGGTCAGCACCGGGGCGCTGTCCAGGTCGAGGTGCCCGCGGACGGTCACCACAACGGAGTCGTCGGTATTGCCGACCACAGACACATGCACGGGCTGTATCTGCCCAGAAGAGCGGACGAATTCACCTATGTCTTGGGCTATGCCGCCGGAACGACCACCTTCGTGCGCACGGTGGCCTGGTCGATCTCGGTGGTGCGGATGGTGAAGCTCACCTCGTACGTGCCGGGCAGCGGGAAGGTCAGCGATCCCAGCGCGTCGTTGCGGGGCGCCGGCAGGGGCAACATCGGCTGGCTCACCGCCGCCACGTCCTGGTCGGTGTAACGGGTGGTGACCGTCCACTGTGCGGCCGGCAGCGGCTTGCCCGCGGGCGTGTAGGTCATGCCGTGCACGGTGTTCCACTCGCCCAGCTCGACCGGATAGATGTTGAACTGCAGCGTGTACAGACTCGAGGTGAGCGTCTGGGAGAAGCCGTTCTGCACCGCGGGCGCCTTGTCCTTCTCCACCGAGCGGGCGGGGGTGGTGCCCACGAGCACCGCGCTCACCGCCAGGATCGCCGTGGTGGCGGCCATCTCCACCCCGACCGTGCGCCACAGCCGCGCCGGGCCGGTCGCCGACACCTGCCGGCTCAGCACGAACCGCCGGGCGAAGAACGCCGCGCCGAGCACGCCGGCCAGGATCGCGGTCTTGGTGAGCAGGAGCTGACCGTACGCGGTCTGCCACAGCGCCGGCACCGACCCGACGTGCACCACCGCCTGCACCACCCCGCCGCCGGCCAGCCATACCACGGCCATGGTGGCCCAGCGGGACCACGCCGGCAGGATCACGCCGAGCACGCGGGCATGCCGGCGGCGCAGCAGGAACGCGCCCAGCGTCACCAGGCCGCCGAGCCACACCGCCATCGCCGCCATGTGCACCACGTCGGCGGCGATCACCGCTCCGCGCAGCGGGGAGACCGCCGCGTGCCCGGTCAGCGGCCAGGTGACCAGCCCGCCCAGCGACAGCGCGAGCACCGCGACCGAGCGCCATCTGTCCGGCTTGTCGCGCCACAGCCCGGCGACCAGCGCCAGGGCCGCCAGCCGGGCGGTCAGCGTCAGCCCGTAGGGGCTCGTCAGCACGTCGGCGAGCTCTGCGAAGGACACGTCCCAGAGCGGTGCGCCACTGGCGTAGGGGGCCTGGGTCCACAGGCCGCCCAGAGTCGAGAGCCCGATCAGGACCAGGCCGGCGCGCACCATGCGGACCGGGCCGCGCCGGGAGAGACGCCGCGGCCACAGGAACGCCAGGAACAGCGCCGGGCCCACGGCGAGCGTGAGGCCCGCGTACCCCAGGAATTTGACGGCCGGAACCGCCGCCGCGACCGATCCGTGGACCTTGGCCGGATCGGCCTCCGCGGGCCGGGCCGACGGCGCGCCCACCGAGAAGATCAGGGCGTTGGCGAGCGGGTGGGTGTCCGCCGAGACCAGCCGGTAGCTGACCAGGTAGGTGCCCGGCGGCCGGTCGCCCTCGCGGAGCCGGATGGTGATCGTCGGGCCGGCCGAGGTGACCGACTCGCTGATCCGCTTGCCGTCCGGCGCGAGCACCTGGGTGCGCTCGGCCAGCGGCTGCACCACCTCGTTGAAGGTGAGGGTGATCTGCTCCGGAAGCGTCTTGATCACGCTGCCGGCGTCGGGGTTCGAGGACACCAGCAGGGCGTGCGCCCGCGCCGGGGCCGGGACCAGCAGCAGACCCAGACCGACGATGACCAGCATCAGGGCGCGCGCCGGCCAAGGAGAGGTCACACCGGGTAGTTCGGATGGGAGGCGCGAACGGTTCAACGCGGGCGTGCGCGGCTTACCGATCGTGTGCCGAGGGTAGGGGACGACGATACGATCCGCTCAGGTCCACGCTCCCCAGGAGGCCCCTGATGTCCGCACCGTCCCGCGCCGGGCAGCCCGCGCAGCCGGAAGACCTGATCGACGTCCCCAGGGTGGTGCTGGCCTATTACACCGAACACCCCGACCCTGAGGTCGTGGGCCAGCGGGTCGCCTTCGGCACCTCGGGGCACCGCGGCTCGTCGCTGAACACCGCCTTCAACGAGGACCACATCGTCGCCACCAGCCAGGCGATCGTCGAGTACCGCAAACAGCAGGGCACCGACGGCCCGCTCTACCTGGGCCGGGACACGCATGCGCTGAGCGAGCCCGCGATGATCAGCGCGCTGGAGGTGTTCGCCGCCAACGACGTGCACGTGCGGGTGGACAGCCGCGACGGCTACACGCCGACGCCGGCCGTCTCGCACGCGATCCTGACCTTCAACCGGGGCCGCACCGAGGGTGTCGCCGACGGGGTGGTGGTCACGCCGTCGCACAACC
Source organism: Actinoplanes sp. NPDC051633 (assembly GCF_040681735.1). Classification (NCBI taxonomy): domain Bacteria; kingdom Bacillati; phylum Actinomycetota; class Actinomycetes; order Micromonosporales; family Micromonosporaceae; genus Actinoplanes; species Actinoplanes sp. NPDC051633. The sequence continues at coordinate 3,750 of NZ_JBFAZH010000659.1, forward strand.
CGCCCGCGGACGGCGGCTTCAAGTACAACCCGCCCAACGGCGGGCCGGCCGACACGGACGCCACCAAATGGATCCAGGACCGGGCGAACGCGCTGATCGCGGGCGGGCTCAAGGAGGTGCGGCGCGTTCCGGCCGGACGGGCCCGGACATCCGACCTGGTCAGCGGGTACGACTTCCTCGCCAACTACGTCGACGATCTCTCGAACGTGATCGACCTCGACGCCATCCGCTCGGCCGGCGTGCGCATCGGGGCCGACCCGCTGGGCGGCGCGAGCGTGGCGTACTGGGGTGAGATCGGCGCCCGCTACGGCCTCGACCTGACCGTGGTCAACCCGAACGTGGACCCGACCTTCGGCTTCATGACGCTGGACTGGGACGGCAAGATCCGGATGGACTGCTCGTCGCCGTCGGCGATGGCGTCGCTGATCAGGCAGAAGGACCGCTTCCAGATCGCCACCGGCAACGACGCCGACGCCGACCGGCACGGCATCGTCACCCCGGACGGCGGCCTGCTCAACCCCAACCACTACCTGTCGGTGGCGATCTCCTACCTGTTCCGGGTGCGCACCGACTGGCCGTCCGGCGCGGCCATCGGCAAGACGCTCGTGTCCTCCTCGATGATCGACCGGGTGGCCGCCGACCTCGGCCGGCGGCTCGACGAGGTGCCGGTCGGCTTCAAGTGGTTC
>NZ_JBFAZH010000660.1:0-4430 GCF_040681735.1 Actinoplanes sp. NPDC051633
GCGAAGGATCGATCACCAAACGCTGCACCTGCAAAGACGAGACCACCGGTAGACGGCTCAACAGCGGATGCCCGAAGCTGCGCCGGCTGGGCGGCTCATGGAGCACCGTCCACGGCACCTGGGGCTTCCAGGTTGAGTTGCCGACCGCGCCGGGATGCAGCCGACGCCAGCTGCGTCGGGGCGGCCTGAATAGCCGCGACGCTGCCCGAGCCGAGCTTGATCATGCGCGGGCGCTGCTGGCCTTGGCCGGCGCGGACGAGCACCTCGTGATGCAGATCGGCGACATGCTGTACGCCTGCAAGAACGGCAGTCCACTGCCCGACCGCGACACGGTCGCCGCACGGGTTCGGGCCGGCGTATCCGCTACGACGGCGATCACGACCGGCGAGTACCTCACCACCTGGTTGGCCGGGCGGCGCGGGCTGGCGCCGAAGACGGTGCAGGGGTACGGCGACCACATCCGCGCGTATCTCATCCCGTACCTCGGGGAGATCCCGCTGCAGAACCTACGGACGAGCCATATCCAGGGCATGTTCACCGCACTCGACACCCGCAACGAGACGATCCGCGCCGGACGGGCGAGCACCGATCCCGGCGTGCGCAGGGAGTTTCGGGGTGTTCGGCCGTTGAAGGCCTCGAGTATGCGGCGGTTGTTCGCGACGCTGCGGGTGGCGCTCAACGACGCGGTCCGGCGGGCGAAGCTGATTCCGGCCAACCCCGCGCTCGGGGTGGAGCTGGAATCCGGTGCGCGGCCGAAGGCTCGAGTGTGGACGCCGAAGGCTATCGAGTGGTGGCGGGCGAGTGGGGAACGGCCGAGCCCGGTGATGGTGTGGCGGCCGGAGCAAGCAGGGCTGTTCCTCGACTACGCCCAGCGGCACGACCCGGTGCTGTATCCGTTGTTTGCGCTCATCCTGCACCGCGCGCTGCGGCGCGGGGAGGCGTGCGGGCTGCGTGACCACGACGTCGACCTCGGCGAGGCGTACCTGACCGTGGTCCAGCAGATCACCACCGTCGGCTACACGCCGATCGTGCGGAAAGTGAAAAGCGACGCCGGAGACCGGATCATCCCGCTCGGCACTACGACCGTCGCCGTGCTCGCCGACTACCTCACGATGCGGCAGGGCTGGCACGACGCCAAAGGGGACGAGTGGCCGAACACTGGGTTCTTCTTCGTCCGGCCCGACGGGCAGCCGTGGCATCCACAGATCGTCAGTGACCGCTTCGACTACCTCGTCAAAGCGAGTGGGCTGCCGCCGGTACGGCTGCACGACCTGCGCCACTGCGCCGCCACCTACCTACGCCACGGCGGCGCCGACATGAAAGAGATCCAGGAAGTGCTCGGCCACTCCACGATCGGGCTCACCTCGGACACGTACACCTCGGTCATCCTGGAGCTGCGCCGGCCCAACGCGGACGCCGCCGCCAACCTCATTCCCCGCAGGGCGGGATGACCGCGTCGGGCAGCAGCACTCACTTCTGCTGGTAGTGCCTTTGCCAGGATCGAGCGGATGCTGCCAGCTCTTCTCGCTCGCGTGACTGAGCGCCGCCGAGTTCGAGCAAGCCAAGGCCAGACTGCTGCAGCGACAACAGCCGCCCATGCTGGCCCGAGGCTTCATGGCGGAGGACTCAGGCCCGCCAGCTCACCCAATTTGCGCCGCTGTCCTGTGCGCCGCCCACGCGTCGGCGGCTGCAGCGAGCTGGTGGACGTGTTCGGCGGCGTTTTGGGTTCGCCGGTAGCTGGCGAGCCGAGCCATGGCCAGCGAAAACGCGGTGACTTTCTGCGCAGGTGCGGCCGCGTACGACGGAACGGTCGAAGCCCACGCCTCGGCCTGGCCGGGTCCATTCCCGGCCCGGATGAGCCGCACGATCATCCGCGCGGCGTCGATCCATGCCGCGCCGAGAACCGGCATCGCCCAATCGATCACCTGAATGTCACCGACCCTGCTGACCAGGAAGTTCTTGGGTGTGACATCGGTATGCACCAGGGTCTCCCCATCGACCACAGCCGGGTCGATCCAGTCTCCCCAGCGCACGGTGGCCGGTTGCACCGGCACGCCACACGGCGTCAACACCGTAGCCAGCTCGGTGAGTACGGCGGCAACCAAGGGCAGGTCCGGTGGGCCGGGGCCGAGGTCGGCATGCCGGCCGGGAAAGTGGTCAAATCCGAGGACCAGCCAATCCGCTGCCTCAACAGTCCACCGCAGGCGCGGTACGCGCGCCGCAGGCAGGTGCGGGTTGACCCGCGCCTCGATGCGCGCAGCGCGCAGCGCCGGACCGGGGCCGGCGGGTACGCCCTTACAGAAGTAGGTGCCGTTGTCGGCTTCCACAGTGGCGGTGAACCTGGCCACCGACCCGGCCGCGTTCGTCCGCACGCTGCGCACGGCGCCCGTCTCACGGGCAATCGCGGCCCTGAGCTCGCCGGGCAGGTCGTGCCACTGCTGCTGGCGCGCTGTCCCCCTCCCCACACGCCGCGGCCGGGCCACTTACTTTAGGTGGCCCAGCCACGGACACAGGGGGATGGTGGCCTAGCTGTTTCGCGGGCTGTCGCGGCAGCCGGCATGGCACTGGTTGCACTTACTGTTGCAGTCGGCACCGGCGCCGTGCCACAGGTCGGGGTCGATCGCGTACCCGGCGGTTCACGTTCCTGGCACGTCAGGCGACGAAGAACCCGTTCTCCAGGTAGACAACGGTGTCCTCGGCCCGAGCCCGGACAGCCGCGGCGATCCGACGGGCCAGCAGCTCCGACAAGCGCTCGCCGGCCTCCTGCTCGGTGCACCAGGCCCAACTGCGCAACTCCTCGGCCGGCAGGCTGATCTGCGCCGCCTGCTTTGGCGTGAGAACCCCGCCGTCGAACACCATCATCAAGCCCTCAGTGCGCTCCGGACGAGGCGGCACCCAGTCAGTCACCAGCAGCCGGCCCGGCTGCACCGACAGCCCCAGCTCCTCCTTGAGCTCGCGCACCACTGCCGTGTACGGCGACTCGTCGGCCTCGACCGCGCCGCCCGGGATCTCCCAGTAGTCCTTGTACGTCGGCTCGACCAGCAGCACCCGGCCGCGGTCGTCAGACAACAGCACCGCTGCCCCCATCCGCTTGCGAGGCAGCGTGGCGGTGAAGTCGTTGGTCATCGCGACAGGCTAACCGCGAGCGGCGAGCGCCAAGCCCGACGAAACACCTCATGTGGGTGAGGCGTGGCAACCCAAAGCCAGCCCGTGCCAGAAAAGCCGAGCGGTAGGCCAGACGATGCTGCCGGAGCGGGGTTTGGCTCGAGGGCCGGCCATCGCGGTGCTCCAAGTTGGCATTGCGCCGGGAAGCGGGGACCGCTTACGGTGACCCGTGGGACAGCGTCCGTTCGCATCCCCACATCTGATACTGAGCTTCGGCTCGCCGCCTTTCTTTGCGGAGCCCGTCGCGGCCATTTCGAGCCGAGGGCTGAGAACCCGCGCGGCATCCTTCCGTCTCATTCTGACGTTTCGTCTGCCTTCACGGATCGCTCGTCTCGCGAGTGCGCGCGGCCAAACCGTCGCCGCCCATCGACGAGAGGACCACCAACATGCCCACCAATCCGAAGAGTCCGGCCGAGGCGTGGCTGAGCAGGAACTTCCCGCAACGGCACGGTCTGTGTGTCGAGATCGGGAATGACCTGCGGAGCCACACCCCGATGCCGGTCGACGTCACCGACAAGTCATTCCTCGGCAACCTCATGGAGTACGCGATCGGACTGTCGCTCTGCGACCGGCCGCCGTACCTCGGCCGGTTCCGATTGCTCGGCGATTACCGGGCAGCCCGGCTCCTGGCCCGTGCGGGATACCGACAAGATGAAACAGCCGACCGAAACTTGTGGTGTGGCGGCGGCGCCGCCACACCTGCGCCAGCCGGTGTGTTCCTCGCCGCCTACCGCCTGGCTCAGGTCAACGAATTTTCTGAATCCGCGCTGGGGCGGCCGACCCGATCCAGAAGTCGTCGCACGCATCCTCGAACGGCATCCCGGCGCCCTCCCGCGTCACGGCGGCGAGACGAAGTTCGAGCGGATCGCGTTCGACGATCTTTGGACCAGCTACACCAGCGGCTTCTGTGCAGCGCTCAGGTCATACGGAACCGCAACCGCCCAGGTCCCGCTGCTGGGCGGCCTGAGACAAGCCGACTTCTTCGTTGGCGCAACGATCTTGGAGGTCAAGACGGGCCGACTAGACCAAGACCTCTACCTCATCCAGCCGATCAACCAGATGATCAGCTACGCGCTCCTGGCCCACTTCGACGGCCATCCGGTCACTCACGTTGCGGCCTACGCGATCCGCTACCAGCGCCTGCTGCGCTTCCGGATAGAGCCGTTCCTCGCCCGGCTCGCCGGCCGTCGGCTCGATTTGGACAAGGCGAGCGCGGAGTTCGCGAGCATCCTTCAAGATCCGCCATACCGAACTAGAACCGCCAC
>NZ_JBFAZH010000661.1:0-4421 GCF_040681735.1 Actinoplanes sp. NPDC051633
TAGCCCTTGGTGTAGTCGAACTTCTCGACCGCGCGGATCAGGCCGAGGTTGCCCTCCTGGATCAGGTCGAGGAAGGCCATGCCGCGGCCGGTGTACCTCTTCGCGATGCTCACCACCAGGCGGAGGTTGGCCTCCAGCAGGTGGTTCTTCGCGACCCGGCCCTCGCGGACGACGATCGCCAGCAGGGGCCGGAGGTCGTCGGACGCGTCCGCCAGCTTCTCCTCCGCGTACAGGCCGGCCTCGATGCGCTTGGAGAGGTCGACTTCTTGGACCGCCGTCAGCAGCTTGGTGCGCCCGATGCCGTTCAGGTACGCCCGCACCAGATCCGCGGACACCCCCCGCTCGTCGGTCGCGTCCAGATCGGCCAGCGGCTCGACACCGTCGGTCATGATGTTCTCGGCGGACATAACCGCCGCGGACTCCGTCGACTTCATCTGCAGGACCACCTCGAGTCCCCTCCCCGCGTTAACCGTGTCGTGCGTTCCCAGCCGCATTCGTGCCGGTGATCACAGCTTGGACCGGGGCGCGTTAAGCGGAGGTGAGGCAAGCGTCGTCGTGGCACTAATCCGGGAGAACCCTGAGGTCAAGTACCCGACAGGAGTGTCCGGATCGATATGACATATCCGGACCGATCACATGCCTTCACCCCTGGTGATCAGCCGATACTCTGTTGTCACGCAAATCGAGGAAAGGGCACACGTGGTCTTCAAGAAGCTGATGCAGGCGATGGGCGTCGGGGGACCGTCCGTCGAAACGGTGCTCGCCAACCCCAACTGCCGTCCCGGCGGTTACCTCGAGGGTCAGGTCCACGTGATGGGCGGCGAGCACGCCACCGACATCGAGTACGTGGCGGTCGGCCTGATCACCCGGGTCGAGGTGGAGAGCGGCGACAGCGAGTACAACACCGACCAGGAGTTCCACCGTCAGCGGCTGACCGGGTCGTTCCGGCTCGACCCGGGCGCCAAGCACGACATCCCGTTCCGCTTCGACGTGCCGTGGGAGACCCCGATCACCGAGGTCTACGGCCAGCATCTGCACGGCATGACCATGGGCCTGACCACCGAGCTCGAGGTGGCCCGCGCCGTCGACAAGAGCGACCTGGACGCGGTGGCGGTGCATCCGCTGCCGGCCCAGGAGCGCATCCTCGAGGCGCTGCTGCGGCTCGGTTTCCGGTTCAGCCGGGCCGACGTCGAGCGCGGCCGGGTGTACGGCGTGCAGCAGCAGCTGCCGTTCTACCAGGAGATCGAGTTCTACCCGCCGTCCGCGTACGCGAGCGGCATCACCCAGCTCGAGCTGACCTTCCTGCCGACGCCGCAGGTGCTGCAGGTGGTGCTCGAGATCGACAAGCGCGGCGGGCTCTTCACCGAGGGACACGACGCGTTCGGCCGCTTCGACATCGACTACAGCACCGTCGACCAGGTTGACTGGGCCGGGCAGCTGGACAACTGGCTGCGCCAGTCCGCCCAGCGCCGCGGGCTGTTCTTCTAGAGCTCGAGGAGGAGCGTGTTCGGACCCTCGTTCACGCTCTCCACCCGCATCTGCGTGCGGAAGCGCCCGGTCTCCACCGTCGCGCCGCGCGCCCGCAACGCGTCGACGAACGCCTCGACCAGGGGTTCGGCGATCTCCGCCGGGGCGGCGGCCGACCACGTCGGCCGTCGCCCTTTGCGTGCGTCGCCGTACAGCGTGAACTGGCTGACCACCAGCAGCGGCGCGCCCAGGTCGGCGGCCGACGCCTCGCCCGGCAGCAACCGCACCTCATGCACCTTGCGGGCCAGCGTGGCCGCCTTCTCCCCGGTGTCGTCGTGGGTGACCCCCACCAGCACCAGCAGGCCGGTCCCGATCGAGCCGACCACCTCGCCGGCCACCGTCACGCTCGCCCGGCTGACGGTCTGCACCAGTGCCCGCATCAGTCCCCCCGCACCCGCGCGATGGCCGACCTCAACGGCTCCGGCGTATCCATCCGCTGCTGGCGCATCCGCAGCGGGACCGCCTCGTCCAGGAGACGCCGCGGGTTGCCGGGAGCGACCTCCAGGAACACGTCGAGGAAGTCGGCGGCCGGCGCGGCCCAGGGATGGCTGCCGTCGGTCGCGACCTGGGCCACGATCAGCGCGCTCAACGCGGTGTCCAGGTCCGCCTCGCCGTCGCGGGCGTTGACCCAGTCGATCACGACCGGGCCGCGCGACGTCAGCATCACGTTCTCGGGGTGCAGGTCCAGATGCAGGATCCGGCGGGATCCGCCGGGCAGCGGCGGCAGCTCGTGCAACCGCCGTAGCAGGTCGGCCAGCATCCGGGCAGCGTCCCGCATGCCGATGCCGTCGCTCACCATGGCCTGGGCCATCGTCGGTCCGTCGAGGCGTTCCATCTCCATGTCGGAGCCGCTCGCACGGTGCACCTCGGGCACCGGATAGCCGAGCCCGCCGACATACCGCATCAGCTCCGCCTCGGCGGTGCAGTCGGTGACCCGCCGGTAGCGGCGCAGCACCCGATGGTCGTCCAGCGCGTACACATCGGCCTCCTGGCCGGAGGCCAGCGGGTGGTCCGTCACCCGCGCGAGGTTAGCCGATCAGCTCGCGTCCTCGCCCGCGCTCGTGTTGGCGACACCCGGGCCGGAGCGCGGCGGGGTCTTGAAGCTGTTCGGCCCGGCCGTGCCTCCGGTGGTGGTCGCGACGCCCGGGGTCTCGGTCGGACCGCCGTCGCGCAACTGCTCGGTGTCGGTGCCCGCGGCGAGGGTGCTGGACAGGCCGGCGTCGTCGTCGCCGTGCTCGGGCCGGTAGGTCCCCGGCTCGTCCAGGACGCCCGGACCGTACTCGCCGTGGCCGATCTCGCGCTCGACCTCTTCGCGCTCGTCACTCATGATCCAAGGGGTGCCCCCGGGCGGCTTACCCAAACGCCGCGGCGACCTCCATGATGGTGCGATGCCCTCCCGGTTGCGCTACTCCGACGCCGTCAAGCTGCTCGGCGGCTCGAGCCCGGCGGTCCAGGCGATCGACAACCTGCTCGGCGGCGCGCTGTCGGTGGCCACCCTGGGCGGCAGCGAGGCGGCGCTGAGTTTCTTCGACGCCAAGGCCGAGATGGTCCGGCTGGGGCGCATCGCCGCCGGCAAACTCCACGACGCGGTACGCGGACAGGGTCGCTATGACCGCAACCTGCGCCTGGAGGCCGCGCACGCCATCCTCGTGGTCACCGCCTTCTTCGAGGCGCTGGACGAGATCGTGGTGGCGGCCGAGTTCCCGCCACCGTCGCTCACCCGCGACGACCAGTTGGTGCTGGTCACCGGCACGCCGCTGGCCGGCGACTGGCTCGACGCCCTGCTCGGCGACTCGCTGCCGGCGCCGTCGCCGGAGACGACCTACGACACGCTGCTCGGCAACCTCCTGCAGTGGTACCGCTCCTCGGCCGAATGGTTCGGCCGGCACCTCACCGGGCTGGCCGAGTGGGACCGGGCCGACGAACGCGCCCGCCGAGCCGTGCGGACACTGGCGGAGGAACGGCTGCCGCAGCGAGCGGTGGCGCACTACGAACAGGCCCATCGTCGGCTGGCCGTGGACGTGCCGGAGTTCGCCGTGTGGGTGGACCGGGCCGAGTCGCGGGCGGTGGGCCGGGGACTGCTGGGGCTGGAGGCGGCGCTGCGCCGGGTCACGTCCGGTCAGGATCCGACCCGGCACCGGGCCGCGCTGGCCGCCTCGTACCGGGCCGAGCTGGACCGGCCGATCCTCGGCACCGACGGGGGCGGCCTGACCATCCCGCTTCTGGGTGACGCCTACGTGGACGCGCGCTTCCAGGCGAAGTCGTGCGGTGCCGGTTCGCGGCCGGCCGACTTCGAGTGGTGGGACGCCGAGCCGCGCGGCGACCTGTCCGCCTTCCTGGTGCGCTACCTGCTCACCCCGTGGGCGACGGTCGCGCCGATGCTCCTGCTCGGACACCCGGGCGCCGGCAAGTCGGCGCTGACCCGGATCCTCGCCGCCCGCCTGCCGGCCGCCGACTTCCTGGCGGTCCGGGTCGTGCTGCGCGAGGTGCCGGCCGAGGCGGAGATCCAGGACCAGATCGAGTACGCGCTGCGGAACGCGATCGGCGAGACGGTGGCCTGGGCCGACCTCGCCCGTGGTGCCGGCGGCGCGCTGCCGGTGGTGATGCTGGACGGCTTCGACGAGCTGTTGCAGGCCACCGGCATCCACCAGTCGGACTACCTGCGCCGGGTGGCCGAGTTCCAGCGTCGCGAGGCGGTGCAGGGCCGGCCGGTGGCGGTGATCGTGACCAGCCGGCTCGCGGTGGCCGACCGGGCGCGGCTGCCCGACGACGGGCTGGCGGTGCGGCTGGAGCCGTTCGACGACGAGCAGGTCGAGCGGTGGCTGACGAGCTGGGACGCGACCAACCGGCGGACGCTCGGCGCGCGCGGGCTGGAGCCGCTGCCGCTCGCGGTC
>NZ_JBFAZH010000662.1:0-4419 GCF_040681735.1 Actinoplanes sp. NPDC051633
CCTCGCCAAGTGGCTGTCCACCGCGCCGAAGCTGCTGATCGTCGACGAGCCGACCGCGGGCCTCGACCCGGAGGAGCGGATCCGCTTCCGCACGCTGCTGTCCCAGTTCGCCGGCCGGCGCACCGTGCTGCTGAGCACGCACATCGTCGACGACATCGCGCAGACCTGCCGCGAGGTGGCGGTGCTCGCCAAGGGCCGGCTGATCTTCCGCGGGACGGTCGACGAGCTGACCAGCCGCGCCGCGGGCCGGGTCTGGTCGGTCGTCACCGACGGGCCGCCGCCGACCGAGGGCACCGTGGTGTCCGCGTTGCCGCACGAGGACGGCATGCGGTACCGGATCGTGGCCCCCACGGCTCCGAGCACGGCGGCCAGCCCGGTGGAGCCGGGCCTGGAGGACGGGTATCTGGCCGTCACCGCGCGCTGAATCGGCGGAACGAAAGCGGCATCGGCGGCGTTGAGCATTGTCGTGACCCTTGCCTTCGCCGTCCTCGGCGACTCCATCGCGTACGGATTGGGCGCGTCGAAGCCCGCCGACTCGGTCGGCGCGCGCCTGGCCGCCGATCTCACCGCCGCCGGCACACCCATCGAGACCCGCGTCTTCGCGGTGTCCGGCGCCGACAGCCGGGCCCTGGCCGGGCAGGTCCAGCGGGCGACGGCCTGGAAGCCGGACCTGGCGCTCATCATCATCGGCGCGAACGACCTGACCCACCTCGTCCCGGTGCAGCAGGCGGCCGCGCTGCTCGGTGAGGCGGTCCGCACGCTGCGCGCCAACGACGCCGAGGTGGTCGTGGCGCCGGCGCCGGACCTCAGCGTCGTACCGTGGGTGCCTCCGCAGATGCGCCTCACCGTGCAGGCGGCGAGCCACCTGCTGCGGCAGGAGCAGACCCGGGCGGCGACCGCGGCCGGCGCCCGGATCGCCGACATCAGCGCCACGTCGTCCACGGCCTTCGCCACCGACCCGGCGATGTTCAGCGCCGACCGGTTCCACCCATCCAGCGCGGGCTACGAGGTCATCACGGCCGCGCTGGCCCCCGTGGTCCGGGCGGCGGCCGAGGCCTGCCGCAGTTGAGCACATTAACCACCGCGGAAAGCGTCAACACCCTGGTGCGCTTCTGCGCGCTCCGCGATGTCCCGGTGCTGACGGCCGGGCTGGCCGACGTGGCCATCCTCTTCGGCGGCAGCGTGCTGGGCGGGGCCGACGTGTTCGCCGATGGCATGCGGGCGGGCGTCGCCGACCGGTACATGGTCGTCGGGGGCCAGGGACACACGACCGACGCGTTGCGGTCCCGGCTCCGCGACCGCATGGGCTGGGCGGACGTTGCCACGATGACCGAGGCGGCCCTGTTCGCCCGCTATCTCGCCGAGCGGCACGGGCTGACCGTCGACCTCCTGGAGCAGGAGTCGACCAACTGCGGCAACAACGTCACGTACGCGCTGGACCTGCTGCGGAACGCGGGCGTCCGGCACGACCGGCTTCTCCTGATGCAGGACGCGACGATGCAGCACCGGATGTCCGCCGGCTTCCGCCTGCACGCGCCGCCCTCGACCCGGATCGTCGACTACGCCGCGCATCGGACCACCGTGACCGGCGTGGGCGGCGCCCTGTCGTACGTCGACCCGCCGGACGGCATGTGGCAGCTCGAGCGGTACGTCGCGATGCTGATGGGCGAGATCCCCCGCCTGACCGACGACGAGCACGGGTACGGCCCCGCCGGCCGGGGCTTCATCGCGCACGTCGACGTGCCGGACGAGGTGCGCCGCGCCTTCGATCACCTGCGCGAGAACACGGGCTTCGCAACCCGTCGGGCCGACCCGCGCTGGGCCGGCTGACCCGGCTGCCCATCCCTGGCGCCGTTCGGCGGGGACGGCTCGGACAGCCGGAGTCCGCGGCTCAGGGCCGCGGCGCTGACGCCCAGAAATGCGGTGGACCGCGGGCGTACAGTGGTGGTCATGGAGATCAGGTTCTTCGTCACCGCCGCCGCGCGAGCTCTCCGCTCGCCGGCCGCCACCGCCTGACTTTCTCTCCTCCACCGGCGACCGGAAATGGTTCGCCGGCTCTGCCATCGCATCGGCCCGCGGACGCTTCCGGCCGCCTCGATGCGAAAGGCCACCGTCATGCACCACGAGCAGATCGATCGCACCTTCGTCGACTACTTCGAGGAGCGCGGCCACCGGCTGGTGCCGGGCTCCTCGCTGATCCCGCCGCCGGGTGATCCGGTGCTCTTCACCACCTCCGGCATGCACCCGCTGACGCCGTACCTGCTCGGGCGGCCGCACCCGATGGGCCGCCGCCTCGTCAACGTGCAGCGATGCCTGCGCACCACCGACCTCGACGAGGTCGGCGACCGGACCCACCTGACGCTGTTCCGGATGCTCGGCTCGTGGTCGCTCGGCGACTACGACGTCTCGCAGAGCCTGCGCTGGGGTTATGAGTTCCTCCGCGACGGTTTGGGGATCGGGCACGACCGGATGCACGTGACCGTCTTCGGCGGCGACGATCAGGTCGGCCTGGACGAGACGTCGCTGCGGACCTGGGAAGGGCTCGGCGTGCCGGTCGAGCTCACTGTGCAAGAAAACTGGTGGGACAACGGCCTCACCGGTCCGTGCGGGCCCGACTCGGAGATCTTCATCTGGACCGGCGACGGGCCGCCGCGCGGCACGCCCGGCACGGACGAGCGGTGGATGGAGGTCTGGAACCACGTGCAGATGCGCTACCACCGGCACGAGGACGGCAGCCTGACCTCACTGCGACACCCCAGTGTGGACACCGGCATGGGCCTGGAGCGGCTCGAGATGGTGCTGGGCGGTCACCGGTCGGTCTATCAGGGCAGCGGCCTGATGCCGTGGGTCGAGAGCGTGCAACGGTTGTGGGAGCTGAGCGAACGGGACCAGCGCGTGGTCTGCGACCACTTGCGGACCGGCGTGGGCGTGGTCGAGGACGGTGTGCGGCCGTCCAACACCGGACGCGGGTACGTGCTGCGCCGGTTGATCCGCCGCGTCCTCACCATCCTGTGGCGCCGGGACCCGACCCACACCCTGTCCGACCTTCCCTCGGAGATCGTGCCCGTCGGCGACGTCCGCACGGTGTTCACCGACGAGGAGCGCCGGTTCCGGGAGTTGCTGCGGCGGGGACGGCACGTGGTCACCACGCGCCGGTCGCGGGGACCGTTCACCGAGGAGGATTATCGCGACCTGCACGAGACGCACGGGCTGCCGCGAGACCTGATCGACGAGATTCTCGGCGAGGTGATTCCCGGCCACGTGCACGCCTGACGCCGCAAGCCGGCCGGCGGCCCCGCGCGTACGCTGTCGAGATGGCCCGGGCCCCGACCATCTACGACGTGGCCAGGGAGGCCGGTGTCGCCGCGTCCACGGTGTCACGCGCCTATGCCCGGCCGGGCCGGGTCAGCGCGCGGACGGCGCGGGCCATCTTCGACGCGGCCGAGCGGCTCGGCTACCGGACCGATCGGCTGGGCGGGCCGGCCGGGCACGACCACCACATGACCAAGGCGATCGGCCTGGTCGTCGCCGACGTCACGAACCCGTTCTACGGCGAGATCATCAAGGGCGCCTACGAGGCGGCGCGCGATGAGGGCTACCACCTGATCCTCTCGCACACCAGCGAGTCCCCGGAGCTCGAGCGGGAGTCGATCGAGCGGGAGTTCGGCGCGGTCGACGCGCTCGTGATCGCCAGTTCCCGGATGAGCGACTCGACGCTGCGGGTGATCGCCAAGCAGAAGGCCCTGGTGCTGCTGAACCGCACCATTCCCGAGGTGTCCTGCCTGATCTCCGACAACCAGCGCGGGGTGCGCCGGGCGGTGGAGCACCTCGGCATGCTCGGACACGAGAGCATCCTCTACGTCTCCGGGCCCGCGGAGAGCTGGCCGGAGGGGATCCGGTGGCGCGCTCTGCGGGAGACGGCCATGGAGCTCGAGCTGGACGTCCGGCGGCTGGGCCCCAATCCGCCCACCATGTCGGCCGGCTTCAACAGGGCCCGCCGGGTCGCGCGACTCGGCGCCACCGCCGTCCTGGCCTACAACGACCAGCTCGCGATCGGGGTGATGAAAGGTCTGCGTACGCTCGGACTGAGGGTCCCGCACGACGTGAGCGTCGTCGGCTTCGACAATATCGCGTTCGGCGAGATCACCGAGCCGACGCTGACGACGGTCGCCGCACCCCTGCGTCACATGGGCGCGACGAGCGTCCGCAACTGCATCGCCGTCCTGCGCGGGGCGCTGCCCAGCGCACCCCCGCTGGTCCTGCCCATCAGACTGGTCGAACGGCAGTCCACCGGCCCCCGGAGGGGCCTGGATTCTCCGTCCTAATGGGTCTCGAACCGGCCTGTTCTGATAGAAGGGGTCGGGTCCACACCGCCAGGAGTCGAGCACTGATGAGTCCAGACCTTCGAGGTCTACGGCT
>NZ_JBFAZH010000663.1:0-4413 GCF_040681735.1 Actinoplanes sp. NPDC051633
CGGCCGGGCTGTGGCGGCAGGAGCAGTAGATCCTCTCCCCCGACCCCGCCCGCGGGCAGTTCAACCAGAAGGGCATCCGCAACGTCGTGATCCGCGGCGCCGGGATGTGGTATTCGCAGCTCTACACCAACACGCAGCCGCAGAACGTGGTGGGCAACATCAACCACCCGCACGAGGGCAACGTCGGCTTCGACATCGATGACAACACCCAGATCTCCGACATCGGCATCTTCGGGATGACGACGAACCGGGCCAACCGCGGGCACGGGCTCAACGGCCGGTTCGGCAAGAACACGAAGATCAGCAACGTGTGGATCGAGCACGTCAACGTCGGCGCCTGGGTCGGCCGGGACTACTCGGACACGCCCGCGTACTGGAACCCGGGCGACGGCCTGGAGTTCACCGGGATGCGGATCCGCGACACGTACGCCGACGGCGTCAACTTCTCCAACGGCACGCGCAACTCGCGGGTCTTCAACTCGTCGTTCCGGACCACCGGCGACGACTCACTGGCGGTCTGGGCCAACCCGTACGTCAAGGACCAGAACGTGGACATCGCCCACGACAACCGTTTCTCCAACAACACGATCCTGCTGCCGTGGCGGGCGAACGGCGCGGCGATCTACGGCGGGTACGGCAACGTGATCGAGAACAACCTGATCGCGGACACCGCCAACTACCCGGGCATCATGCTGGCGACCGACCACAGCCCGCTGCCGTTCTCGGGCACCACCACGGTCTCGGGCAACGGGCTGTTCCGCACCGGCGGGGCGTTCTGGAACGAGGATCAGGAGTTCGGCGCGATCACGTTGTTCCCGTCGACCAAGGACATCGTCGGCGTCACCATCCGGGACACCGAGATCTCCGACTCGACGTACGACGGGATCCAGTTCAAGACCGGCGGCGGCAACATGCCGAACGTCGCCATCACGAACGTCCGGATCGACAAGTCGAACAACGGCGCCGGGATCCTGGCGATGAGTGGGGCGAGAGGCAATGCCACGTTGTCCAACGTGACCATCACCAACTCTCGCGACGGCGACATCGAGCGGGAGCCCGGCACCCAGTTCACGATCACCGGGCAGTGATCGCGGCTCAGCCGGCGAAATAGTGGCCCTCGTCCAGGTCGGCGATCAAGCCGGCCCGGACGGGGGTCCAGCCGTACCGCCGCCGCGTGAGCTCGCTCGAGGCCGGCGCGTCCATCCCGAAGAAGCGGCCCAGCCAGCCGAAGTGCTCGGCGGGGCGCTGCTCGACCGGCACGCCGAGGCCGCGGCCGATCGCCTCGGCGATCAGCCTGGTCGGCACGCCCTCCTCGGCGACCGCGTGCAGGACCGAACCCGGCCCGGCCTGCTCGACGGCCAGCCGGACCAGCACCGCGGCGTCGTCGCGGTGCACGGCCGGCCAGCGGCCCTCGTTGATCCAGCCGGAGACGCCAACTTTCCGGGCGATGTCGACCAGCGCGGCCACGAACCCGTGGTCGCCCTCGCCGTGCACGGTCGGCGCGAACCGCACGACCATCGACCGCACCCCACGCTCGGCGAGATCCAGTGTCGCCCGGGCGTTGGCCACGCGGGGGTGCGACGCAGGGTCGGCCACGGTCTGCTCGGTCGCGGGCCCGTCATTGCTCAGGCCCGCCACGCCCGACGCGATCAGGAACGGCGCCCCGCCGTCGGTGACCTCACCCATCGCGGTGATCGCGGCCAGGTCGGTCTGCGCCGCGGCCTCCATCCGCGAGAAGTCGTGGTTGTAGCCGAGGTGCACGACGCCGTCGGCGGCCGCCGCGCCCTCCTTGAGGCTGCCGAGGTCGTCCAGGTCGCCGCGCAGCACCTCGGCGCCGGACGCGGCCACCCGGTCGGCTGACGCGCCGGAGCGGGCCAGGCCGAGCACCTCGTGGCCGTTGGCCAGTAGCTCCCGCACGACGCCGGTGCCGATCCAGCCCGATGCGCCGGTCACGAAGATCTTCATCTCGTCCTCCATGTCACTCGATGACATCACTACGCTAACACGCCGATGTCACCATGTGACATGACTAGAATCACGGACGTGGCGAGATGGGAAGGCGACGCGGCCGGCCGGCTGCGCGAGGCGGCGATGGAGCTGTACGCGTCGCGCGGCTTCGAGCAGACGACGGTGGCCGAGATCGCGGCGCGGGCCGGGGTGACCGCGCGGACGTTCTTCCGGCACTTCGCCGACAAGCGCGAGGTGCTCTTCGCCGGGTCGGAAACGCTGCAGGAGACGATGGTCTCGGCCCTGGCCGGGGCGACGGGCGGTCCGATGGACGCGGTCGGTGCGGCCCTGGACGCCTGCACGCCGTTCCTGGGGCGCGACCATGCCTACTCCCGGCGCCGCCAGGCGGTGATCAGCGCGAACGCCGAGCTGCGCGAGCGCGAGCTGATCAAGATGGAGCGGTTGTCGGCAGCACTGGCCGAGGGCCTGCGGCAGCGGGGCGTCCCCGAGCCGGACGCGAGCCTGGCCGCGCAGGCCGGCATCGGGGTCTTCCACATCGCCTTCGCCCGCTGGGTGGAGGCGGAGACCGACACCGGCCTGGCCGCCCAGATGCGGGATGCCTTCACCCGGATGCGCGCGCTCGCTCAGCCCTGACGGTCCCCGGGCGCGGACGCGGCCTGGCCCACCCCCGCACCGGGGTGGGCCAGGTGTGCGCCGCGGCTACGGGGGCGGTTACTTGCTGAAGCCCGCCGTCAGGCCGCTCAGCAGCTGGCGCCGGCCCACCGCGTAGAGGATCAGGATCGGCAGCGTGGTCAGGACCACCGACGCGAGCACGGCCGGGACGTTCACGCCGTACAAGCCCTGGAAGGTCCACAACGCCAGCGGCAGCGTGCGCTGGTCCGGGCTCTGGGTCAGGACCAGCGGCAGCAGGAATGCGTTCCACACCTGCAGGCCGTTGTAGATCGCCACCGTCGTCAGCGCCGGCCGGGTCAGCGGGAACGCCAGGTGCCACAGCGTTCCCCACTCGGTCGCGCCGTCGAGCCGCATCGACTCGAAGAGCTCGTTCGGCACGTCGCGGATGAAGTTGGCCAGGATCAGCACGGTCAGCGGGATCGCGAACGCCACCGACGGCATGATGATCGCCGTCAGGGTGTCGTACATCTTCATCTTGATGATGATCAGGTAGACCGGGATGATCGTGGCCTGCAGCGGGATCGCCAGGCCCATCAGGAACAGCGAGTTGGTCCAGCGCAGGAAGCGGCTGCGGCCGCGGGCCCGGATGATCGCGTACGCGGCCATGAAGGAGAACAGCACGGCCGGCACCACCGTGCCCACCGCGACGACGACGGTGTTGGCGAAGTAGCGCAGGAAGCCCGACTCGACCACCAGGCGGTAGTTCTCGAGCGTCGGGTCCGGCGGCGGGACCATCGGGTTGGTCGCGTAATAGTTGCTCTGCGTCTTGAGGCTGGTGATCACGATCCAGTAGATCGGGACCATCACCACGAGCAGCCAGACCCAGGACGCCGAGCCGCCGAGCCAGTTGAGCCCCTGCCACCGGCTGCGGCGGGCGCGCCGCACCGGCGGGGCCTCGCGCGTGGACTGAGACGGCGGTGTGCCCACCACGGTCGCCATCTCAGGCTCCTTCCAGTTGGCTGGCGGTCGCCGAGCCGCCGCCCAGGCGCTGGAGCAGCAGGGCCAGGCCGAGGCCGACCAGCACCAGGATGACCGCGATCGCGCTGGCCGGTCCCATCAGGTTGCCACGGAACCCGGTGATGTACATGTCCAGCGCCAGCACCCGGGTGGCGTCGCCGGGGCCGCCCGCCGTGAGCACGAAGATCAGGTCGAAGAAGGTCAGCGAGCCCACGGTGATCAGCGTCGACGAGGTGATGATCGTGTTCCTGAGCTGCGGCAGCGTGATGCTGAAGAAGGACCGGACCCGGCCGGCCCCGTCGATCTGCGCGGCCTCGTACAGCGTGGTCGGGATCTGCCGCACGCCGCCCTGGTAGATGAGCGAGTGGAACGGGATGAACTGCCAGGAGATCACGAACACCACCACGCCCAGGGCGAGCCCGGGCCGGCCCAGCCAGTCCTGCACCAGCGCGTCGATGCCCACGCCGGCGCCGAGCCCGAAGTTCGGGTCCAGCAGCGCCTTGTAGGCGATCGCGATGGCCGCCGAGCTGAGCAGCAGCGGCACGAAGAAGATCACGGCGAGCAGACCGCGGTAGCGCTGCTGGCCGGCCAGGAACGTGCCGAGCAGAATGCTGAGCGGGGTCTGGAAGACCCACGACAACGCCATGATCAGGAAGGTCACCCAGAGCGCGTGCGGGAGGCCGGGGTTGGAGAGCACGGCGCGCCAGGAGTCCAGTCCGGACGGCACGATCCGGCCGATGCCGTCCCAGGTGGTGAAGCTGAGCAGGACGACGCCGATCAGCGGCAGGACGCCGAAGGCCAGGAAGGCGATCAGGG
>NZ_JBFAZH010000664.1:0-4408 GCF_040681735.1 Actinoplanes sp. NPDC051633
CCCCACACCGTCTGCTACGGCGGCCGGGGGGTGGATGGGCGCCCGCACCTACCCCGGGGCCCCCCGCGTGGAGGAGCGGGCCGCCGCTGCGCAGCAGTTGTGTGACGACTACTTGGCGCCCACGACGTTCACGGGGAACGTGGCGGTCACCTCGGGGTGCAGCTTGACCTTGACCTGGTGCGCACCCGTGGTCTTGATCTGACCCGGCAGCTCGAGACGACGCCGGTCCAGCAGCGGACCGCCCGCGGCCTTCACCGCGTCGACGATCTCGGACGGGGTGATCGAGCCGAACAGCCGGCCGCCGTTGCCGGACCGCGCCGACAGCGAGACCTTGAGCTGCGCGAGCTGGTCCTTGACCTCGTTGGCCTGGCCCAGGTCGCGGATCTCGCGGGCGTCGCGCGCCCGCTTGATGACCGTGACCTGCTTCTCGGCACCCTTGGTCCAGCGGATCGCGTAACCCTTGGGCAGCAGGAAGTTGCGGCCGTAGCCGTCCTTGACCTCGACGACGTCGCCGGGGGTGCCGAGGTTGGAGACCTCGTGCGTGAGGATGATCTTCATGTCCGGGCCTCCCCTCAGCGCGCCGTCGCCGTGTACGGCAAGAGCGCCATCTCGCGGGCGTTCTTGACCGCGCGGGCGATCTGCCGCTGCTGCTGCGAGGTCACACCGGTGACCCGCCGAGCGCGGATCTTGCCGCGGTCGGAGATGAACTTGCGCAGCAGCGCGGTGTCCTTGTAGTCGATGTAGGTGATCCCGTCCTTGTCGAGCGGGTTCACCTTCTTCTTCGGCTTGCGCAGTGCCGCAGCCTTAGCCATTGCTCTTACTCCTGAACTCAAAAGACCTTAGAAAGGTGGCTCGTCATCGAAAGAGTTGGACGAGGAGGCGCGACCACCGCCGGCGGGCGACGAGGCCGGCGCGGCCGTGGCCCACGGGTCGTCGAAGTTTCCTCCGCCGCCACCGCTGCCGCTGCTGCCACCGCCGGACTGCTGCCGATTGCCACCACCGCCGGAGCCTGAGCCGAAGCCGCCTCCGCTGCCGCCGCCGGACCGGTTCATCTTCTGCACCTTCGCCGTGGCGTAGCGCAGCGACGGGCCGATCTCGTCGACCTCGAGCTCGTAGACGGTGCGCTTCTCGCCCTCACGCGTTTCGTACGACCGCTGACGCAGCCGCCCCTGCACGATCACCCGGGAGCCGCGCTGAAGCGACTCGGCGACGTGCTCGGCGGCGTCTCGCCAGATGTTGCACGCGAGGAAGAGTGGCTCGCCGTCCTTCCACTCACCGGACTGCCGGTCCAAGGTCCGCGGCGTCGAGGCGATGCGGAACTTGGCCACCGCCGCACCCGAGGGGGTGAAGCGGAGCTCGGGGTCGTCGGTCAGATTGCCGACGACCGTGATGGTGGTATCTCCTGCCATGATCTTCTCCTCGCCGCTGGTGCGTCGTTCTTGCAAGAGGTTCTCAGAGCGGTACGACAAAACAGAACCTCTGACAGAAACGAACGTCAGCGGGTCTCGGGCCGGATGACCTTGGTACGCAGGATCGACTCGTTGAGCCGGAGCTGACGGTCCAGCTCCGCCACGGCCTCGGGTGTCGCCTGCAGGTCCACGACGGCGTAGATGCCTTCGGCCTTTTTGTTGATCTCGTACGAGAGCCGGCGACGGCCCCACACATCGAGCTTTTCGACCGAGCCGCCCGAGTTCCGGATCACGTTGTTCAGGTACGTGTCGAGCGACGGGGCAACGGTGCGCTCCTCGAGACTGGGGTCGAGGATCACCATGAGTTCGTAATGACGCAAGACGTTCTCACCTCCTGTGGGCTGAACGGCCACGGTATTTCCGTGGCAGGAGGTCTTGTGTCTGCCGACCAGGACGGACTTGTGCCTGGCGGACGGTCAAGTGTAGCGAGGCCGGAGCCGCACAGCGAAACGGGCCCCGCCGCTGTGCGACGAGGCCCGATCGAAGAAGCCGCGGGGCGTCCGGTCCGCATTCGTTGGGTGGGACCTGGGGAGGAACGACCACACCGATGAGGTTGGACGCAGCCGCCCCGCGGAGCTTGCTGGCGTCAGCTTACGCGATGGTTGACCGAGATGCACGTTGCGACACAAATGCCCGAATAGCGCCGACCGCGACGCCCAGCGCGCACACCCCGGCGACCAGGGCCAGCAGGCCGACCGGCTGCCGGTCGGACATCGGCTCCATCGCGGCGACCGGCTCGGCGGCCGCGATGCTGGTCGGCGATGAGGTGAACGCACCGGCGGCGGCCTCGGACATCGAGGGCAGCGCGATGGTCGGCCGGCCCGGCACGATCCTCTTCCGGTCACCGGGCGGCATGCCGGAGAACGCCGGCGCGGCTGTCTCCGTACCCCTCGTGACCCTGGTCCTGACCCGCGACGACGCCGCGCCGCCCTGCGGCATGGTCTGCAACGCCGAGGCGGCGGCCTGACTCATCGGCCGGGAGGTCGCCGACCGGGTCGCGCCCGGACGGCTGGTCACCGTCGACGTCCGCGTCGGGCGGGAGGTCGAGCTGGTCGGCGGCGACGAGTCGGGCAGCGACGAGCCACCGCCGGACGCGGACGGCGTACCGGAGCCGCCGGGGGAGACCGGCGTCGCGTCGTCGTCGGTCGGACCCGGCTCCGGGTCGGGCGTCGTCGGCACCGGGCCGGGCGTGGCGGTGACCAGCACCGGCGTCGACTCGGCACCCAGCGCGCAGGACGGGCTGAGCTGCACCGCGGTCGTGCCGCGGCGGAAGACCACCTCGGTGGAGCCGTCGTCCGCGATCGTCCCCTTCTCCTCGCCGCCGAGCCGCAGCCGCGCGTTGTGCCCGGTGCGGTTGACCACCCGGACCCGGGAGTCGGCCGGGACCGTCATGGCGTTCACATTCGGCATCGAGCGGCAGGACAACCCGAGCACTCCACCGCCGCCGAACACCACCTGCCGTCCGCCGCCCTCGATCTGCTCGGCGCTCGCCGTCCCGTTCGTCAGCAGCGGAACGCCGAGGAGCAGACCTCCCAGCGTCAGCGCGGCGACCCGGTATCGGACCTGCGACATGCGTCTCCCCCAGCGGGTAGGCAACTGTGATCATTCCGTTAACGAACGCCCGCGCGGCACGGTGACGCGGCGGGTTTTGTCGGAGGGGAGTCGTAGTCTCGTTTCATGCGCATCGGAGCTCATGTCGATCCGGCCGATCCCCTGACGGCGGCGGCCGACCGCAAGGCGGACACGGTCCAGTTCTTCCTGACCGATCCGCAGGGATACAAGACGCCTCAGCCGCGTGCCGACGCGGCCGAGCTGCGCGCGTCCGAGGTGGACGTTTACATCCACGCGCCGTACATCGTGAATGTCGCGACGCTGAACAACCGCATCCGCATCCCCAGTCGCAAGCTGATGATGGCGCACGCGAAAGCGGCGGCCGAGCTGGGTGCGAAAGGGTTGATCGTGCATGGCGGCCACGTCGGCGAGGGCGCCGATCCGGCGGCGGGCTATGCCAACTGGCGCAAGGCTTTCGAGTACGCGCAGAAGGACGGCGGGCTGCCCCTTCCGGTGTTGATCGAGAATACGGCCGGCGGCGACAACGCGATGGCCCGCAAGTTCGACAGCCTGGCCCGGTTGTGGGATGCGGTGGGCGAGTTCGGCGCCGGTTTCTGCCTGGATACGTGCCATGCGCACGCCGGCGGTGAGGAGCTGCTCGACATCGTCGACCGGGTGCGGGCGATCACCGGTCGCATCGACCTGATCCACGCCAACGACTCGAAAGACGCCTTCGACAGCGGCCGCGACCGGCACGACAATCTCGGAAGTGGCAAGATCGACCCGGAGTTGGTGGTGGCCGTGGTGCGCGCCGCGGGCGCACCGGTCATCGTGGAGACTCCAGGTGGGGTCGAGGGTCAGTCGGCCGACATAGCGATGCTGCGCGGGCGAGCGGGCAGCTGAGCAGGCCGTACGAGGGAGAGGCATGACGACGGACGAGCCGCCGTCGGGTCGGGCCACGCCCGCCCAGCCCGAGGCCCGCAGTGCGTCGGCGCCGCCGCCCGGGGATCGATCCGCGATCAAGGGTGGGGGGACGCCGCCGCCGGGCCCGAGCGGCAGCCGGGGTCCGGAGGCGTTCGGCGGGACGATCAGCGGAGCGGGGCAGCCTCCGGCCGGTCCTCGGATCCGACCCGGGGAGACCGCCGCACCGACCGACCTGTCCGGCGCCGCGAGGCAGTCACCGGGCACGGCGGGCTCCACCAGCGCCCCAGGCACCTCGAGCACAGCCGGCGCGGCGAGCGCAGCCGGTGCCTCGACTGCGGCCGGTGCGGCGAGCGCAGCCGGTGCGGCGAGCGCGGCGAGCGCGGCCGGTGCGTCGATGGCCACCGTCGGCCGATTCCTGACCGAGGTCGAGCGAGCCCGCGCCGGGCTCGACGACCTGGCCTCCA
>NZ_JBFAZH010000665.1:0-4406 GCF_040681735.1 Actinoplanes sp. NPDC051633
TAAAAGAATTTTTATTAATTCAATAAAAAGGAACCATGAATTCATTTAAAATTCACGGTTCCTCTATTAAATCATTGTCAGATTGTGAGTTGTATGGCCCAGACGGCTTTGCCGCCGTCTTGATGGTCATATCCCCATGTGGTGGCGGTCGCAGCGACGAGGATCAGGCCGCGGCCACTGGACGGGATGGTCTTGTCGTCGGGAAGTCGTAGTGCCGGCGCTGCGTCCGCGCCGTCGTGCACGGCGAGGTAGAGCTCGGACTGGCGGTAGCTGATTTCGACGGTCATCAGCGTGTGGGCGTGGTCTACGACGTTGCTCACCAGCTCGTTGATGATGAGGGCGGCGGGACCGATCAAGTGGGCGAGGTCCCAGCGCAGGCAGGCTTCGGTGACGAAGTTTCGGGCGTGCCGTGCCGCAAAGGAGACCGGAAGCAGTTGTTCGGTGACGGTCCGCGGCGTCGGGCCTTCGGTGTTGATGATGCCCGCACCTCCGCCGCGCGTATCGAACGAGTCACCAGGACCGTCCGGGTACCCCGCCGCGGCTCGTGCTGATGCGCCGAGTCGCCATCACCCCTGGTGCTCGGAGCATATCCTCAGATGCTCTCGTGGTGCCGCGCTGGACACAGGAACATGCGATCCGAGCCCGTACGCATCGGGGCGGATCAGCAGAGCGGTGGCAGCGTGGGCGACGCTCTGGCCGCCGGTAGTCGAGACATCAGAGCAACCGCTCGGGCCGACCCGCCGGGCAGGCTCGACGGGGAGCGTGCCGGTCAGTGCTCGCCGGCACCGTCCGCCGACAGGTTGAGGACTCGTTCCAGGTTCATGAGGGTGAGTACCTCGCGGACTCGGTGATGCGCTCGGACGATGTCGATTCTGGAGTTCACCTGTTCGGCCTGCCGGCGGCAGGCCAGCAGGACACGAATTCCTTCGGAGCCCATAAATGTCACCTGGGCCATGTCCAACGCCACCCGCCGAGGGCGATGGACCCGCAACAGGTCGGTGAGGGCGTGCTCCAGCTGTGCGTAGTTGTCCCGGTCAATTTCGCCGGCGACTGTCGCCGTTGCGGTGTCCCCGGCGTGGTCAGCCACCTCGACGACCAGTGCGGCAGCAACGTACTGATGATCAAAAACCATGGTGCAGCAACCTTCTGGGGTCGGCACTGGTGCTCGGTAGCAGTCACCGCGCGATGGCGGTGATGCCGAGACAACGAACCCTGAAAGGCGAGCAACCCCGACGTGGTGCTGTAAGGCCAGGGTACGCCTCCGCCACCAAGACCGCCTTTCCCCAGCGTCACCACATTTCGCTCGGGCCTTCACCACCCCCCAAAGTGCCCGCGGTGCCTGGCTGATCCTCGTTGATCATGTCGTGCGGCTCTCACCGCATTTGAATCGGCTACTGCAGGTGCCCGGCGCTTCAGTGCGTTCAGTGGCGTTCACCGATCAGGGCTGATGATCAGCCTCCGCGGCGGCGTCGCGGCTGGTTTGCCGTGCTCGAGGACGACTCGGCGCGCTACGACACGTCGCGACGCCGATGGCGGCATCTGGACCGTCTTCTGTGTTGAGAAGAGGTCGAGCGCCGACGTAGCCCGTTCCTCACTTAGGCAGCCCGGCAGATTCTACATTCGACTCTGCCGAGCGAACCGTCACGAAGCCGTTGATTGACCAGCATGGCATGGCGGGGATGCGAGCGCACGTTTCAGAATCACCGCATTCGGTTCCACAATGGCTTGTCTTGCCATGCCGCGAGGACGCTGAGCTCGAGCGCGGCTGCGGCCGGCTCCTGCCGGTCGGCGGCGTGCCCGGGGCGAGCTCCGTGCGGACCTCGTGCTCGATCTCTCGGCCCTCTTGACTTCGTCGGACTCCGGGCGGCGGGCGGCGCCGCATCATGGGGTGCTGGGCCGTCACAGTCGTGGAGAGTGGCACTCCTGGCATGAGCATGCCCAACGCAAATCGCGTGGTCAGACGAGATGCTGTTGCTCCCTGAATTCGTCGCCGATCGGCTGCCGGCGTCCCGCTCCGCTTGATGCGGTGCTTGCTGGACACTGTCGCTGTTGTCTGCTTCGGAGTCGTGCCTGGCGCTGCGTATGGTGCAGGTCCATGCGGGCGCACGGACTACATCGGATCCACAGTGCGATCGAGGTTTTGCCGCATGGGTTGGGGTACTCCGTGTCCGCCGCCGGCGAGTACGCCGCCGGCCCGGACATGATCCAAAGCTCAGGAGCTGGCTCACATATGACTACGTCGACCCGCGGGAAGAACGAGACCACTGGCGTTGCTCGCAACCGTTCGCACGGCGAAGAGACCAAGCCTTCGTTCAAGACCACCGAACTGGTCGTTTACGTTGTCGTCGTCGTCGGCGTTTTGATCGCCTCGTACGTCGTTGGCGATCGTGCCAACAACGATGGCACGGACATCTTCGCGGCCGACAAGGCGTGGTGGTACATCACCCTGCTCACCATCGGTTACATGATCAGTCGCGGTCTGGCAAAGGCCGGCAGTCGCAGCAGTGACAGCGACCCGCGCACCGATTCGTACGACCACTAGTCACCGGATCCGAAGCGGCTCGGCGGGTCAGGCTCGTACATGTGACCGGCCGCCCGCTGGGCCGCAATGGCTCTCGGCCGCTGTCCACCTACCGTGATCATCGAGGCTCTGGCGCTGCTGACGCTCGGCCACCGCGTCGACGGACACTTCTGTGGACGCCACGAAGGTGACTCGCCCGTGCTGGTATCCGAGTCTGAGGAGGACAGTGCGCGTAGGGGCGACTATCTCTCTATCGATTCAGCAGTCGTGTTAGGAGCTCGCCCGGTGCCGGACCAATTCGCGCAGTTCCCGCACCGCCGGCGGGGCGATCCAGCCTTCCGGCAGCCGGCCCATCCGCAGCAGGTCCGCCAGATCGGTCGCGTCCCGCACGTCGTTCTTGACCCGACGGTAGGCGAACCCCTTCACACCTAACGGATGCGCGAGATGGACGTCGGCGCCGGCGTCGCGGAGCACCACCTGACCGTCGCCGCCCCGGGCCGCATCGACGACACCATCGCCGCGTAATATTCAGTCGCCGAGTGGGACAGAAGGGTTGGCGGTGATGGACACTCGCACGGAGGCTGATGCCGGTGGGACGGTGTATGTATTCGTCGCCGGTGAGATCGACATGGCCACCGCTGACGAACTGCAGCACGCCTTGATCACGGCGGTGGGGGGACGCAGTGCCACCGAGGTGCTTGTTGACTACGCCGGGGTCACATTCTGCGACTCTTCGGGGATCGCCGCGCTCGACCGGGCCTACGCCGTAGCGGCCGAGCGAGGCGTTGTCTTTCGTCTCGTCGGTGTCCAGCATTCCGTCCGGCTCGTCCTTGAGATCACCGGCATGCTTCAGGCGCTGACGCAACCTGACCGTTCATCGGCTGTCGATGTCGCTGACTCGACCGACGCGGTGCAGTAACGGACCTCGTCATCGGCGCCATTCGCCGACGAGCTGGGCGTCGGCTACTCCTATTTTGCCAGTCACGGCAGACCGGGCGGGCAGGCGTAGCGCTATCCCGTGCGTGAAGATCGCGCTCTTCCGGACGGACCGCTCAAGGACCGCCGGGCAGTCGCTGGCGCCGTCGGAGTGTTGAGACGGCGGCAATTCATCACTATGGCTCATCTCTGGCGAGCACGTCTCGACAGCGGAGCTTCTCGCCTCCGTCTTGCAAGGCCGAATAGGCAACCGGACGAACGGGTAAGGCTCGTGCGTGAACTCAGGTGGACAAGACCGACGCACGACGGCCGACGCGATGCACCGAACCGCTGAGGCGCTGGAGCATAGCGAGGCGATACTGCACAACAGCGCCGACAAGTCTCCGGACGAGGCCACCACCCGGCGGCTGCACGACCTTGGCGACGCAGTCACCCGCGAGGCCAAGATGATCGACGAGCGTGCCGACGTGATCGCACCACGGACCGATACTGCCGTCTGACGCTCCTCCCTCATCGCGACGGCTACCACACGTCGGGTGCTGGCGTCCACCGGCATGCTCGACATCGGGGATCTGAACGACATCCGACGCCCGTCTATCCAGCTGCCCGCGGCCGAACCGTTTGCAGCGAGCGCGACGGGGTACTCCGTCGACACTGCCCCGGCGTCGTTCAGCGGGAATGCGGTGGCCGCCCAGACTCCTGCGGCCTTTCATCGTCGGTCTTCATGCCCCCACGACTATGTGGACACTCGGTCGTGCATGGCAGGCAACTTCCTAGGAGTCGCGCCGTGAGCGCATCTGCCCCCATCATTACGCCGCCCGCCATGCCTCGCGCCGTGGAGCGGCCGAGGACAGCGGCCGGTAGTGATTTCGCCGCGTTGAACCGGCGGATCGCCGAGGCCGGGCTGCTCGAGCGGCGTCCCGCGTACTACGCGGTGCGGATGGGTGCG
>NZ_JBFAZH010000666.1:0-4402 GCF_040681735.1 Actinoplanes sp. NPDC051633
GTTCAACCCCGGACCGGCCGCCTGTTGCCTGCGACTACCTATGCGACGCCGAGCGCGGTGTAGTCATACATGTTGTACGACGCGCTCACGAACACGTTGGTCAGCGTCTTCGGGCGGATGAGCAGCGACTTCGCGTAGATGCCCGGGAGGATGTACGCGTCCTCCATGACCTTCTTGTCGATCGCCGCCCACTGCCCCTCGCGGGCCTTGGCGTCCTGGTTCAGGATCGCCGCGTCCAGCATCTTGTCGACCTCGGGGTCGCGGACGCTGGCGTTCGACGAGCCACCGGTCTCCCGGATGACCCGGCTGTCGACGATCTGCGACAGGAAGCCGAAGCCGTCGTTCCAGTCCGAACCCCAGCCGTTGACGACCAGACCCAGCTTGTTCGCCTTCACGTACGGCGGGTTGCCGGCGTACTGGGCGAAGTAGTCACCCTGCGGGAACGGCTTCAGCGTGAGCTTGATGCCGACCTTGGCGAGCGACTGCTGCAGCGACTCGGCGGTCGCCTTCTCCTTCGGGCGCTCGGCCCGGTAGGCGATGTTGGTCTCGAAGCCGTTCGGCTGGCCGCACGCGGTCAGCAGTTCCTTGGCCTTCGCGGCGTCGCCCTTGCCCTCCGGCGACGGGTACAGATCGAACTTCTGGTAACCCGGGATGTTCGGCGGCATGAGCGTGGTGGCCACGTCACCACCGGACAGCGGGCCGCCGTACGCGGTCTGGTAGCCGACCTTGTCCGCGGCGTACTCGACGGCCTGCCGGCACTCGATCTTGTCGAACGGCGCAACGGTGCCGACGATCGACGTGTACCAGAGACGCGAGACGTACGGGTTGTCGGTCTGCGCCTTGATCGCCGGGTCGCCGACCACGCGGCCGAGGGCGGCCGGCTGCACACCGGTGCCGGTCACGTGCACGTCGAGGTCACCGGAGATCAGCCGGTTGTCGATGTCGTCCGCGTTGACGTTCAGCGCGACCTCGTACCGGTCCGGCAGCGCCTTGCGGACCGGGTCCGTCGCCTGGTCCCAGTTCGGGTTGCGCTTCAGCGAGAAGTTCTTGCCCGCGTTGTTCTGGTCGAACATGTACGGGCCGGACGAGATCACGTGCTGCTTGTACTGCGCGCCCTTGTCCTTGGCCTCCGGCACCGGCACCGTCTGCGACAGCGCGGCCATGTAGTCGAACCCGGAGAAGGCCTGCTTCAGGTGGAAGACGATGGTCGTGTCGTCCGGAGTGGTGATCGCCGAGTCGGTGTTCACACCCTTGGACTTGTACGGGCCCTTGTAGCCCTCCGGCAGGTTCAGGAACTGCTCGAAGTACGCCGGGCCGTTCGGGAACGTCTCCTTGTCGACCGAGCGCAGCACCGCGTACTTGACGTCGGCCGACTTGATGACCGTGCCGTCCTCGTACTTGATGCCGGGCCGGATCTTGTAGGTCCAGGTCTTCCCGCCGTCGGACGGCGTACCCAGGCCCTCGGCGAGGTCAGGGGTGAGCTCGTTGCCGGCCGGACCCGCCTCCACCTTGTAGGTGAGCAGGCTCCGGCCGTAGAGCCGGAGGAAGTTCCACGAGTAGCCGTAGTACGTCTCACCCGGGTCGAGGGTGTCCCAGTCACCCTCGTTGGCCATGCGGATGGTGCCGCCCTTCTTGTCGGAAGGGTTGAACACCTTCGTCAGGCCGCCGTTGAACTCGGGCGCCGACGCGTTCGAGTTGTTGGAGTCGGAATCAGAATCGCCACCGCCACATGCGGCGGTCACACCGAGCGCCAGGACAGCCGATACGGCCACCAGCACCCTGCTCTTACGGATCACTTGTAGCAACCTCCCTGGTGGAACGGCCCGGGAACGGGCCGCCTGGCTGAGTTGAAGTTCTGTGGCCCCATCACCGGCGGCCCTTGGGATCGAGCGCGTCCCGCAAGCCGTCACCGAAGAGGTTGAAGGCCAGCACGGTGATGAAGATCGCCATGCCCGGGAAGAAGATGAAATGCCAGATCGTGTAGAACCGCGCCGCCTCCGAGAGCATGCCGCCCCAGCTGGCCGTCGGCGGGCGGATGCCCACACCGAGGAAGGACAGGCTGGCCTCGAAGATGATGTTCGTCGGGATCAGCAGCGTGGCGTAGATCAGGATCGGCGCCACCAGATTGGGCAGCATCTCCTTGACGATGATGTACGGGCCCCGCGCGCCCAGGCTGCGGGAGGCCTCGACGAACTCGCGCTCGCGCAGCGACAGCGTCTGGCCCCGGATGATGCGGCCGATGTAGGGCCAGCTGAAGAACCCGATGATGAAGATCAGCATGGCGATGCGCAGCGCGTCGCCGGACAGCCCGAAGGCTCGGTCCGGGATGACCCCGGCCAGCGCGATCGCGAAGACCAGCAGCGGGAAGGCCAGGAAGATGTCCATCAGGCGGCTGATCACGGCGTCGACCCAGCCGCCGAAGAAGCCGGCGATCACGCCCATCGTGGAGCCGAGGAGGACCGAGAGCATGGTGGACAGGAACGCGATGAGCAACGAGATCCGGGCGCCGTAGACCACCCGGCTGAAGATGTCGCGGCCGTTCAGCGGCTCCACACCGAACAGGTGATCGGCGGAGATTCCGGTGCCGCCCTTGGGCGCGAGGGTGTTGGGGTCGATGAGGTCCTGATGGAAATCGTTGGGCGGATCACCGAGCAGCTTCACGATCAGCGGCGCGAAGATCGCGACCAGGATCAGGAGGATCACCACGACCGCGCCGGTCATCGCGACCTTGTCGCGCTTCAGCCGGTTCCACGCGATGCGGCCCAGCGACCGGCCCTCGATCGCCTTGGCCGCAGCGGTACCGCCGGGTACCGGATCCGGCGCGAGCGGGACCTGGTCTGAAACCGTCCCGGGCCCAACGACCATGAAGCGTCCGGTCCTCTCCCCGGGCCGCCGGCCACGGCGCCACTGCCCGCCCACGGCTGCGCCGCGAGAGAGGGGCCCCGCAGCGCGGGCAACCGATCGGTTGTCGCGTACGTGGGTGGTGCGGTCCGTGCCGACAACGGTGGTCGCCGGAGTGGACGCGAACCAGCAGGCGGGTTAAGCCGCCGCCGTGAGAGGAACGCTCACGTAATCCCGTCCAGCGGTCAATAGGCTGTCTGACCCTTTACCGTTTCCAAGCCGCGTCGTGATGGGAGCGTGACCAACCCTTTCGTGTACGCAACGTAACGCACCCGAACACCCTTGGCGTCCGCTTTATCGGTTTTTAAACCGCCCGACGTCCCTCAAAAGCCCTGCCCAGGGTGATCTCGTCGGCATACTCAAGGTCACCTCCGACCGGCAGACCACTGGCCAACCGGGTGACCGCGATACCCATGGGTTTGACCATTAAGGCGAGGTAGGTCGCGGTCGCCTCGCCCTCGGTGTTCGGGTCGGTGGCGAGGATCAGCTCCCGGACCTCGCCGGTGCCGAGGCGCTGCAGGAGCTCCCGGATCCGGAGATTGTCCGGCCCGATCCCCTCGAGCGGGTTGATCGCGCCGCCGAGCACGTGATAGCGCCCCCGGAACTCGCCGGTGCGCTCGATCGCGACCACGTCCTTGGGTTCCTCGACCACGCAGATGACCTCGTTGGTGCGGCGGGTGTCACGGCACACCCGGCACTGCTCGGACTCGGCCACGTTGAAGCAGGTCGTGCAGAAGCGGACCAGCTCCTTGACCTTGCGCAGGGAGTTGGCCAGGCGGTTGACGTCGGCCGGGTCCGCGGACAACACGTGGAACGCGATGCGCTGGGCCGACTTCGGGCCCACGCCCGGCAGCCGGCCCAGCTCGTCGATCAGATCCTGAATGGCGCCTTCGTACACCGGATCCTCAGAACCCGGGCAGGGTCATGCCGCCGGTCGCCGGGCCCATCTTCTCTTCGGTCAGCTCGCGCTGCGCCTCGGCGGCGTTGTGGATCGCGGCGAGGACCAGGTCCTCGAGCGTCTCGATATCCTCCGGGTCGACCGCCTTGGGGTCGATCTTCACCGACTTGTACTCGCCCAGGCCGGTGACCACGACGGTGACCAGGCCGCCGCCGGCCGTACCGGTGAGCTCGGCCTCGGCCAGCTCGGCCTGCGCCTGCGCGACCTGCTGCTGCATCTTCTGCGCCTGCTTCATGATCTGCTGCATGTTCGGCTGTCCACCGGGGCGCATCGCACCGCTCCTCATCGTCATCGGTTGGGCAGTTGAAGCGTAGCGACCGCCTCCTGATGGTCGAAGTGCCGTGCCCAGTCCAGCGGCGTGGCGTCGAACCGGGCGTCCCGAGCGGTCCGGTCCGCGCCCAGCGACAGCAGCAGCTCGATCAACCGCACGTCGTTGTTGCCGGCCGCCTCGTGCAGGGCGGTCTGCCACTCCTGCTCGACCGGCACGTCACCGCGGCCGCGGGCGTTGACGTCCCAGCCGAGCTCGGCCAGCTTAGCCACCAC
>NZ_JBFAZH010000667.1:0-4379 GCF_040681735.1 Actinoplanes sp. NPDC051633
CTCCAGGCCGAGCCAGTACTTCTCGAAGGCCGCCTCCCAGTAATCCTCCAAAAGCCGGCACAGCCGCTCCATGAATGCAAGCGGGTCCTCGCGTGCCATGCGTACTGCACCGCGTGTCTTGGCCGATGGGGCGCGTTCTCCGACAGTGACGGCGTCCGCCAATTCGGCTGCGATCGTGTCGGCCGGCAACGCTCGTAGCCCGGCGATGCCCTGCTCGAACGTCACAGAGGTGTCGGACGGAAAGCGGCCGAGCGGGTTCGGCAGCGCGGCTCCCTCGTTGGGCGGTGCCGCTCCCAGAGCGAACGAGCACGCCGCGATCTCCCGGCGCAGGTTCAGCGGAAGCGCCCGCATCTCGCGGACCCACGGATGTTGCAACGGATGACGCTGCGGCTCGGCAAGCACATGAAGGCTGAACACCGCCTCCTGCATCGGCGCGTATGCGAAGCAGACACGCTCCAAGGCATCCTCCGCCAAGTGGAAACGGATCGTGCTCAATGTCGTCAACTCCGAATTGATCGTTGTGCGCGACCGGCAAAGCCTAGCGTCGGCTGTGAACGTTGCCCTGGAAACGGAGGAGTCACCACCATGCCCAAATTCCGCAAACAGCTGACAGCGGCCGCAATTCTGGTCGGCGCGTCACTGCCGTTCACCGGCGCGAACGCACCAGCGGCGGCCGGCGCCTCGGCGGCGGGCGCCGCGACGAAGTGTGTCAGTGACAACGGTACTGACGTGAACCGGTACTTCGTCCTCTATCGCGCCGACGCCATCTGGTTGAACCTCCAGGGACTGCGCCCGGCTTGTGTGACGGTCCGGCAGGGTCGCACGTTTGTCCGGGCCCACGGATGGATCACCCAGCTGCCCCCGGGAACCGTTGTGGAGGGACGGACGGTGGAGCCGACGTACCCGGAGGGGTATGTGCCGGACCGCGCCGCCCCCATGGATGACTTCCTTTCCAAGATCGTTCAAGCGAGGTACGTGATCAGCCGGGACGGTGAGGTCGAGCTGGCGCGCATTGTCAACCGGCGACATCTGCTGGATCGCGCGAAGCTCGGCAGGTTCGGGGACCTCTTCGTCGCGCCCGACACCACGCTCGTGCCGGGTGTCACGATCCATCGAGCCTCACCGGAGTGGACGACGTTGGAGCCCTTCACCTCTCGGAGGCTCGACATCGGCAGTTACACCGTCGACATCTACTGGACTCTTGCCGAGCAACACTGCGACGGTTTCACGACTGACGTCGCGAACGATTGCCTACCGGCCGGCGAAAGCCGGGTCACCAGCACCAACTTCGATGTGGTGCGCTGACCGATGGTTCCGGCCCGGCCGGCCACCCGCCCATGTGCAGAATGCACTTGTTCTTGCATACGAATCCCACGGCCGACGCGTGACCACGGCACTGGCCGGGCCGTCCCGGGCCGGACGAGACTCGATCGCATCGAAGACCGACCGTCGTCGGAGCTGTCGCGTCCCGATCGAACTCGGAGGGGAACATGCAGAGTGTCGAGCACACCCCGCAGCGCGACCGGGAGCAACCGAGCGGTGGGCACCGCGGTCGGGGCCTGATGGCCGGCCGCTGGCCGACGGCGCTGGCGCTTGTCGCCGGCACGGGTGCGATCGTGGTGATCGCGTCGGTGGGCAGGAAGGCTGAGTTCTTCGGGCCTGCCGTGGCCGTGATGGGCGCCATCTACCTTGCGTCGTACGCGGCCGGCCGGCCGTGTACGGCGTGGCCGGCATTCGCCGTACTGAGCGCTGTCGTATCGGTTCTGCACGTGCTGCGGAAGCTGCAGATCCTGGAACTCGATCCGGGCGTCACCATGACACTGCTGCTGGTGCTTCTGTGGTTGTGGACGTGGCCACGATTCCGGTCCGGCGACGTGGCCACCTTCTGGATGCAGACCGCCGGCATGGTGGGCTGCGGCGGGATCGCGCTGCTGTGCACGATGACCTCGCCCAAGCTCGGCGCGGCCTTGGCGGGCGTCGGCTTCCTGTTGCACGGCGCGTGGGACGCGTACCACTTCGTAACTCGTAAGGTCGTCGCTCGCGAGTGGTCGGAGTTCTGCGGAATCGTCGATGTCCTGGTCGGCGCGACTCTCGTCGTGGCAGCGATGGGGATGTGACCTTGCTCGAACGCATGTGTGCTCTGCCGGACGGCGAAGCCGGCACCCTGCCGGTTCCGCTGACCAGCTTTGTGGGTCGCGAGGACGAGGTCTCCGAGGTCGGCGGTCTGGTCTCGCAACGCCGGTTGGTGACGCTGACCGGCGTCGGCGGTGGCGGCAAGACCCGCCTCGCCGTCGCCGTCGCCGTCGACCTCGCGGAGCGCTATGCGGACGGCGTCCGCTTCGTCGACCTCGGAGCGGCGACAGACCCACAGTTGGTGCCGCATCTGGTGGGTTCGATCCTGGGGGTGGCGGTCAAGCCGGGAGCAGAGCCGGCCCGCGCCGTCGCCGCCGCGATCGCCGAGGACCATCTGCTGCTCGTCCTGGACACCTGCGAGCACGTCCTGGACGCCGCGGCGGCACTGGGCGAGATCCTGTTGCGGTTCTGTCCCGGCGTATCGATTCTCGCGACCAGCCGAGAGCCACTGGGCGTTGCCGGCGAGACCACGTGGCGCACACCCTCCCTCAAGGCCGGGGAGGCGGAGCGGCTCTTCGTCGAGCGTGCACGCCTGGTAGCGCCCCGCTTCGACCCGGGCCCCGTCGCCGACGAGATCACTCGAATCTGTACCCGCGTGGATCGCATCCCGTTGGCCGTCGAGCTCGCCGCCGCCTGGGTACGAGCTCTGACGACCCGGCTGATCGCCGAAGGGCTGGACGACTCGCTGCAGCTGCTCACTGGAGGACCGCGCGGGGCAGTGGCTCGACACCGCACGCTCAGTGGTTCCCTGTCGTGGAGTTATGCGCTGCTGGCTCCCGCAGAGCAACGGATGTTTCGCCGCCTGTCGGTATTCGCAGGGCCGTTCCCGGTGACGGCAGCCGCCGAGGTCTGTGCCGACGAGCTCACGGACGACGACCTCGGCGCTCCGCCTGCCGAAACAGGCGGCTCGTTACGCCTCCTGAGCCGCCTGGTGGACACCTCCCTGGTGACCGTCAGCGAGTTCCGCGGTGAGACTCGGTACCGGATGTTGGACACCATCCGTCACTACGCCGAGGATCTGCTGACCTCCGCCGGCGAGGCAGTGGATCGTCGCGACCGGCATCTGCTCTTCTACCGGGGCGTCGTCGAGGGGGTGCCGTTCGACAAGGACGCGGACGCACTGATCGACGTCGTGGAAACCCATCGAGACGACGTGAATGCCGCCCTCAACTGGGGGCTGGCGGGGTCGTCCCGGCGGGTTCCCGAAGCGCGTCGGCTCGCTGCCGCCTTGGGTCCGTACTGGTTCCTGCGAGGGCGGTCCGTCGAGGGGCTCGGCTTTCTGCGTCGGGCGATCGCGCTTGCGCCCTCGCAACGTTGCTCTGTGCAGGCCCGCCTGTTGGCCGGACTCGCGATGGTGGCCATGGTGAGCGGCCGGAAAGAGACCGTGACGCAGGCCGCCATGTCGGGGATCGAGATCGCCACCGAGATCGGCGATGACGCGACGAGGGCGCGTTGCATGGCCTTGGCCACCTACCCGATGTTCTTCCGGGACTTCGCCCGCTGCGAAGCCATGGCCGCCGAAGCAATCGACGCCGGCGACAAGGCGGGCGACGGCTTCGCACGCGACTGGGCGGGAGCGTTGAAGGGTTACAGCCTGCTCACCCGGGGACGGCATGCGGAAGCTGTCTTTGTCGCGCAACGGGTACGCCAGATGAGCTCCCAGCGGCGGGATCGCTTCTGCGCCGCCTTCGCCATCGGAGTGGAGCAGTTCATCGCCATGATGACCGGGGATCTGCCCAGCGCCGTGCGCCTGGGCCGTGCAGCGATCGAGACCGCGAAGCCCCTCGGCGAGTATTTCGCGGGCGGAACGATCACGGTCAACTCCGCCCAGGCGGTGGCCCTCACCGGCCGGCTCGATGAAGCGCAACAGATGATGGATCCAGTGGTGCGGTCGGTGACCACGGCACCCGAGGTCGACGTGGTCGGATTCATGGTTCCGTACGGGCAGTTGCATTTGTGGAAGGGCAATCTGGATACCGCCGTGTACTGGCTGACCTTGGGGGCCGACCGGGCCGGGGACGAGCGGGACTGGACGGCGGCTCGGGCACTTCCGCCTCTCGCCGAGGCATTGCGGCGGACGGGCCGTTTGGAGGAGGCCGCCGGCCGCGCCGAACAAGCGGTGGGAGTGCTGCGGGAGTTCGGCGGCGCTTTCGAACTCGCCGCCGCACTTGACGTCCAGGGACGTCTTGCCCGGCGCCAGGACCGCAGGCGAGCCCGGGCCCAGCACCTCGAGGCGTTGGTGATCA
>NZ_JBFAZH010000668.1:0-4369 GCF_040681735.1 Actinoplanes sp. NPDC051633
TTCTGATTTTATAGGAAATATGGACGGAAACAATACTCATAATACATCAAATAACATATCAACATATAGTAAACACAAAGGCAAAGTATATAAAGCCGACCGCGATCCTGGCCCTGGACAGCATTCTCTCGCTCGGTGTCCTGCAGGCGTTACGCGATCGAGGGCTGTCCTGCCCGGAGTCCGTCTCGCTGGTCGGCTTCGACGACGCGGAGTGGGCGGTGGTCACCTCTCCGCCCCTCACCGTGGTCGCGCAGCCCGTGTACGAGATCGGCGCCGAGGCCTTCCGCCTGCTGTTGCGGCGCATGCAGGGCGGCAACCACCGGCCGGTCCGCAAGGTCCTGCCCGCGTCGCTGGTGGTGCGGGAGTCCGTCGGCGCACCGCCGGACACCCGCCACTGATCCCGTTCACATCGCACGCACCTCTTGCCGTGGCTCAACTTGTCTGACAAGTTGGATTAGTCATCAGACATCAAGACATGGAGACACCGTGCTCAACTTCGACGAGGACCGCTTCCTCCGCATCCAGTCCGGCGCCGTCGCCCAGGCCTCCGGGCTGCGTCCGGTGGTGGCCAAGGCGCTCCAGGCCGGGGCGACCAACCTGTTCCTCCTCGGCTCGGGCGGCGCCGGCATCCTGATGGAGCCCGCCGCGCGCCTGCTGCGCTCCCGCTCCGCCTTCCCGGTGTTCCACGAGGTGCCGGCGGAGGTGCTCGCGCAGGGCCACGGCCACCTGGGCGCCGGGTCGCTGGTGGTGATCCCCTCGCTCAGCGGCACCACCAAGGAGAGCCTCGAGATCCTCGACCACTGCCGGGCGCTCGGGGCGACCGTCATCGGTCTCACCGCTCACGCGGACAGCCCGCTGGCGCAGCGCGCCGACCACACGTTCGTCAACTTCGCCGAGGACGACACCTCCTGCGAGTCGTTCTACCTGCAGTCCCTCGCGGTCGTTCTGGCGATCATGCAGGAGCGCGGCGAGATCGACTCGTACGACGCCGTGCTCGCCGAACTGGCCCGGCTGCCGCAGGCGCTGCTGGAGGCCAAGCGCGGCTTCGAACCGCGGGCGCAGGCCTGGGCGGAGCAGTTCAAGGACGAGCCGTACCACATCTTCACCGGCGCCGGCTCGACCTGGGCGCAGGCCTGGTACTACGCCATGTGCATCCTCGAGGAGATGCAGTGGATCCGCACCCGGCCGGTGCACGCCAACGACTTCTTCCACGGCACCCTGGAGCTGGTGGAGGAGGGCGTCAGCGTCGTCGTGCTCGCCGGCGAGGACGCATCACGCCCGCTGTCGCAGCGGGTGGCCGCGTTCGCCGCCGAGCGCACGGGCAAGCTCACCGTGTTCGACGCCGCGGAGGTCGAGACGCCCGGCATCTCCCCGGCGGTGCGCGAGCTGATCAGCCCGGTCCTGCTCGCTACGCTGCTCGAGCGGGTCAGCGCTCACCTCGAGGTGCTGCGCGACCACCCGCTCACCACCCGCCGCTACTACCGCCGGGTGCGGTATTAGGTTCTGGACTGATCGCTGAGGAGGAGCCCGTGGGTGATCGCCGGCCGATGTCGGCGCAGCTGCGCGACGACCTCATCCAGGACTTCGCCCGGCGAGGACTCAGCCCCGGCGACCGGCTGCCGACCGAGGCCGAGATCGCCGAGCAGTTCGCGGTCGGGCGCAGCACCGCCCGAGAAGCTCTCAAGCTGCTCGAGCAGGAGGGCCGCGTGATCGCCGAGCAGGGCCGCGGCCGGTTCCTGTCCACCCTCGGCCTGCTCGAGGTGGACCGTCCGATAACTCGATTCGAGTCGGTGACCGAGATGTTGCGGGCGCTCGGCTTCGACGCCCGCACGCTGGTGCTCTCGGTGACCGAGGACATCGCCACGCCCGAGGAACGGCGGGCGTTGGTGCTCGGCCGGCGGGCGCAGGTCATCCGGCTCGAGCGGCTGCGCTCGGCCGGCTCCGATCCGCTGGTCTACACGGTCGAGGCCGTGCCCCGCGACGTCCTGGCCGGCCCCCTGCGGCACGTGGACTGGTCGGGCTCCCTCAACGACCTGCTCGGCGCGCAGGGCCACCTGCCGGTCTCCTCCGCCGCCCGGATCCAGGCGGTCGAGCTGCCCGAGGAGCCGGCCGCCCGGTACTCCCTCGGCGGGTTAGGGCCGTGGCTGCTGGTGACCGAGACCGCGGTCACCGGCAGCGGCCGCCCGGTGCTGTACGCGTCCGATTACCACCGCGGCGAGTCGTTCGCGTTCCACGTCCTACGCCGATAGCGCGCCGTCGCTCCCGGCGAACCGGCCCGGCCGGTACGGGCCCAGATCCTCGGCGCCCTGCCGGATGTCGGCGTCGATGAGCTCGGCCAGCACCGGCGCCAGGGTGATGCCGCTGTGTGTCACCGCCAGATAGGCGTTGCGCAGCTCCGGCAGCCATCCGACGACGGGGTGCCCGTCGACCGGCAGCGGGCGTACGCACACGTCGCGGCGGATCTCCGAAGGGCTGAAGCCGGGCACCAGACGCCGGGCCCGGTCCACCACCTCGCCGCCGAGCCGGTCCAGGTCGGCCTCCGCGGTGCTCAGGTCGACGAGGCTGTTGACCTCCCCCGACTCCAGCACCAGCCCACCGGCCGGGCCGGGCCGCATGTTGACGATCGTCGAGGTGTGCACCACCCGGCTGATCGGTGACGGGCCGTCGGCGCGGACCATCAGGCAGGGCGCCTCGGAGCCGGGCGCACCGGCCGGCACGAGCGGCACCGGCACGCCCAGGGGCGTCAGGAGATCGGGGGTACGCCAACCGGCGCTGCACACGTACACATCGCCCTGCACCCCGCTTCCATCCGGGAGCCGCACCGACCCCACCTCCGCGCCCGACGCCTCCAGCGCGACATCGCCGGCATCGAGGATCAGCCGGGCGCCGCCCGACCGGGCCCGGTCGAGCAGGGCGCCGGCCGCCGCCTCGCCGTGCACGAAGCCCTCGGCCGGGAAGTGGGCCATCTGCGCATCCGCCGGCGGGCGCAGCGCCGGCTCGAGGTCGGCCAGCTGCCGCGCGGTCAGCTCCTCGGCCGGGTAGTCCCAGTCGCGCAGATGGCCGAGCCGCTCGGCGAGCGCGGTGCGCTGCTCATCGGTCACGGCGATCCGGATGTTCCCGCTCGGGCGGTACCAGGACGGCTGCCGGAACTCCGCACCGAGGCGCGCCCACTCGCGCAGGCCGCGCACGGACAGGTCGTGATAGTGCCTCGGCGTCTTCCCGTTCGAGTTCAGCCAGGCGAAGCTGGTCCGGCTGGTCCCACCGCCGGGTCGCCCCGAGTCGATCACCGTGACGGTCGCGCCCGAGCGGACGAGCCGGTCCGCCAGGGCCGCTCCGACGATGCCGGCACCGATCACCACAACATGCGTCATGCCCTCGACACTATGCCGCCGCCGGTCAGGTCACCGTGGCCGACCCCGCCGATCACCTCGGCAAGGATCTCGTCGGACCACTGGCCGAGTGCAATGTGCGGTGCAATGCCATCAACAAGGTCGATCGATCGAACGGCTTGTGCAACAAGGAGCCGTCAGTCGGCAGCTTTTGGCTGCCCGGAGTATGCCCTGCGGTGTATCCCGACATGTAGAGCACCGGCAGTTCGGGGCGCAGTTCACGTACCCGGCCGGCAAGCTGCGTGCCGGACATGCCCGGCATCACGATGTCCGTCAGGAGGAGATCGAAAGACTGCGGATCGGCGGCAAAGACACGTAGCGCCTCAAGAGGGTCGGCGGCCTCTCGAACTCGGTATCCGGAGTTGTCGAGTTGGCGCAGCATCATCTGCCGCACGGCGTCCTCGTCCTCGACCAGCAGGACCGACTCGTTGGCACCGATCGGAGGTTGAGTGCCGGCGGCCCCTTCCGTCTGGTCCTTGGCGTCCGTCGCGGGAAGGCAGATCCGTACCGTGGTGCCGGCACCCGGCAGCGAGTCGATCTCGATGCTTCCACCGGCGTCGGTGACGGCACCGTAGGCGGTGGCCAGGCCGAGGCCGGTGCCCTGGCCCTTGGGCCGTGTCGTGAAGAACGGCTCGAAGGCACGTCGGACAACCTCGGGTTCCATCCCATGTCCCTGGTCGGTGACGCTGAGGACGACGGCGGTGCCGGCGTTCTGCGTCGTGATGCGCAGCACGCCACCGTCCGGCATCGCCGCGCGCGCGTTCATGACCAGGTTGAGCAGGACCTGTTCCATCTTGGTGCGGTCGGCGCGTACGGCGTTCAGGTCATCGGCCAGTTCGGTGTCGACGACGATGTCTTCGCCGAGGGTGCGGCTCAGCAGGTCGCGCGTTTCGCTCACCACGATGTTGAGGTCGACCGTTTCGGGACGGGACGGTTCCAGGCGGCTGAAGATCAGCAGTTGCCGCGTGAGCGAAGCGCCG
>NZ_JBFAZH010000669.1:0-4360 GCF_040681735.1 Actinoplanes sp. NPDC051633
TTTTAAAAAAGATGAGGAAAAGTACCAAAAAGAAATCAAAGCGTATGAGGCGTCTCTGAGTGTCCTTAGAATGAATTACCGAGATAGCTGGAGGTGGCGCAGCGGCTGCCCGACGACACCGACTGGCCGGCGCTCTCCGCGGATCTGCTCACCGACGTCGACCGGCTCAGCCGCCTCGTCGACGACCTGCTGCTGCTGGCCCGCGCGGACGACGCGGCGACCCGGGCGGCCGCGCCGCTGGTGCCGGTCGAGCTCGGCGCGCTGCTCGCGCAGGTCGCGGACCGATACCCGAGCGTCGGGTACGAGCCACCGCCGGCCGAGCTGACCGTCGAGGGCGAACCGGACGCCCTCGCCCGGACGGTCACGAACCTCCTGGACAACGCGGTACGCCACGCCGCGTCGACGGTCACCCTGGCCGCCCGTCCGCACGGCGACCACGCGGTGATCACCGTGACCGACGACGGGCCGGGCATCCCCGCGGCCGACCGCAAGCGCGTCTTCGACCGGTTCACCCGCCTCGACGACGGCCGGGCCCGCGACGCCGGCGGGGCGGGCCTGGGGCTGGCGATCGTGCGGGAACTGGTCCGCCGGCACCACGGGACGATTACCCTCGGCGACGCCGGGCCGGGGCTGCGGGCCGAGGTGCGACTTCCGCGTTGCTGAGATCCGTCTGGAACTTTGCGGCCCCGTCCGACGACCAATGCCGGTACCGATCTTT
This sequence comes from Actinoplanes sp. NPDC051633, assembly GCF_040681735.1. Classification (NCBI taxonomy): domain Bacteria; kingdom Bacillati; phylum Actinomycetota; class Actinomycetes; order Micromonosporales; family Micromonosporaceae; genus Actinoplanes; species Actinoplanes sp. NPDC051633. The sequence continues at coordinate 719 of NZ_JBFAZH010000669.1, forward strand.
CGTCCGAGTGAGAAGGCCGAGAACACGATGAACTGGTTGAAGCGCGCGACCGTGGTGGCCGCGACGGTCGGGGCCGTCACCCTGGCCGTGGCCGCGCCCGCATCGGCGCACGTCACCGTCAGCTCCACCAACGCCGTCCAGGGCGGCTACGGGGTGCTGACCTTCCGCGTGCCGACCGAGAGCGACACGGCGTCGACCACGAAGGTCGAGATCAACCTGCCCGCGGACGCGCCGGTGGCCTCGGCCAGCACCCAGCCGATCCCGGGCTGGACGATCGCGGTGGTGAAGGCCAAGCTGGCCACGCCGATCAAGACCGACGACGGCGAGCTCACCGAGAGCGTCTCCAAGATCACCTTCACCGCCTCGGCGGACGCGGCCGTGAAGCCCGGCCAGTTCCAGCAGTTCGACATCTCGGCGGGCCCGCTGCCCAAGGTCGACCAGATGGTCTTCAAGGCCCTGCAGACCTACTCCGACGGCACGGTGGTCCGCTGGATCGACGCGCCCACCACGGACGGCACCGAGCCGGAGAGCCCGGCCCCGGTCCTGAAGCTCGCCGCCGCCGCGGCCGCCGAGGGCGGTGCGACGACCACGGCTGCGCCGACGAACACGCAGGCCGTCGCCCCCGACTCGTCGTCGGACTCCAGCACCGGCACGACGCTCGGCATCGCGGGCCTGGCCCTCGGCGTGATCGCCCTGATCATCGCCCTGCTGGCCTACCGCCGCGCGGGAGCGACCGCGACGGCCGGCGCACCCGCCACCGACGCCAAGGAGCGGGTCAGCTCCGGCAAGTCCAGCTGACGCCGACGCGGGAGGTCCGCCGGCTGCGCCGGCGGCCCTCCGCACATCGCCCGCCAAACAGTGGTAGCTCAACGGCCTTTCGGGGGCCGGGATGCGTGCGTGGGCTACCACTTTTCGGTCGCGCCGGGCGCGCGCGAGTGGGTGGCGGACGCGCGTCAGCGCGGAGCAGGCCTGGCGCGTAGCGTCGAGGCCGGCCACTCACGCAGAATGAAGGGAGCGCAGCGACCGGCTTCGGCGGGAGCTGCGGTCAGAGCCACCCACCCAGGTGCGACAGCCTGTTCTTGATCTTGCTCAGGCGGCCGAGTTGCGCCACTTGCGGCCGCTGCGGCCGATGAGGCGGTCGGCGTCGGTCGGGCCCCAGGAAGCGGCTTCGTAGGTGGGGATCGGATCGGCCGAGGCCGCCCAGTGCTCGATGATCGGGTCGACGATGCGCCAGCACTGCTCCACCTCGTCGGTGCGGATGAACAGCGTCGGGTCGCCCAGCAGCGCGTCCAGCAGCAGGCGCTCGTAGGCCTCCGGCGACTCCTCGGCGAACGTGCCGTCGTAGGAGAAGTCCATGCTCGCGGTGCGCACCCGGAACGAGTGGCCCGGCACCTTGGCGCCGAACCGCAGCGAGATGCCCTCGTTCGGCTGGATCCGCAGGATCAGCGCGTCGGCATCGAGGTCGGTCAGCTGGTTGGTCGGGATCGGCAGGTGCGGCGGCCGCTGGAACTGCAGCGCCACCTCGGTCAGCCGGGCCGGCAGCCGCTTTCCGGTACGCACGTAGAACGGCACCCCGGCCCACCGCCAGTTGTCCACGTTCAGCCGCATCGCCGCGTACGTCTCGGTGCGCGACAGCGGGTCGACGCCCTGCTCCTCGCGGTACCCGGCCATCAGGTCCTCGCGGGTGCCGCCGCGGGTGTACTGCCCGCGCACCGCCAGGTCGGCCACGTCGCGGTTGGTGGGCAGCCGCACCGCCTGCAGCAGCTTCACCTTCTCGTTGCGCAGCCCCTCGGCGTCGAACGACGCGGGCGGCTCCATCAGCGCCAGCGCGAGCACCTGCAGCACGTGGTTCTGCACGATGTCGCGCATCGCGCCGGCGTGCTCGTAGAAGCCGCCGCGGGTGCCGACGCCAAGCGTCTCGGCGACCGTGATCTGCACGTGGTCGACCCAGGAACGGTCCCAGATGGGCTGGAAGATCGAGTTGGCGAAGCGCAGGGCAAGGACGTTCTGCACGGTGTCCTTGCCCAGGTAGTGGTCGATGCGGAAGACGTGCGGCTCGTCGAAGGCGGCGTGCACGACCGCGTCCAGCTCGTGGGCGGTGGTCAGGTTGTTGCCGTACGGCTTCTCGATCACCAGCCGCGCGAAGGAGCCCTCGCGGGCGTGGTTGAGCCCCGCGCCGGCCAGCCCGTTGATCACCGGCTCGAAGGCCTCGGCCGGGGTCGACAGGTAGAAGATGCGGTTGCCGGCGGTGCCGCGGGTGGCGTCGAGCTCGTCGAGGACCTCACCGAGCCGCTTGTACGTCTCGGGGCTGTCGTAGCCGCCCGACACGTACCGGATGCCGCCCTGCAGCTGCGGCTTGTCGGTCAGACTGCGCCCGCCGAGCGCGCTCTGCCCGAACTGCTCGTCCTCCATCGGGGTGCGGGCGACGCCGACCAGGGCGAACTCACCGGGCAGGCGGTTGTGCCGGGCCAGGCTCTCGACGGCGGGCAGCAGCTTGCGACGGGTCAGGTCGCCGGAGGCACCGAAGATCACCAGTGTGGCCGGTGGGGCGCTGCGCTCCTGGATGAGCTGGGTGACGGGTTCCATGGCGGTAGATCGTCCTTAAGGCCGAGTCAAAGCGTCTGACTGTGAACCTTACGGCGCGACCGGCGCACACGGTTCAGACCGGTCCTGCGATGCGGCCAGGTCCGCGCCGACAAAAGTTACATTTGCCTTTAGTCGGGTCAGGGGCGGCGGCGAGGCCGGGCTGGCATATTGGGTCGTAACGGCAATTGCGGATGGGGGCACGCTCTCGTGAAGTACCGGCTCGTCACGCGCAGCGACTTCGACGGCCTGGTGTGCGCCGTCCTGCTGCGGGTCATGGACATGATCGACGACATCACCTTCGTGCATCCCAAGGACGTCCAGGACGGGGCGGTCGAGATAACCGACCGTGACATCCTGACCAACCTGCCGTACGACCCGCGTGCTTACATGGTGTTCGACCACCACCATTCGGAGACGCTGCGTAACCGGGGCGGGCTGGCGAACCACGTCATCGACGCCGCCGCGCCGTCCGCGGCGCGGGTCATCTACGAGCACTTCGGCGGCATCGAGCGGTTCCCGGACATCTCCGCCGAGCTGATGCGCGCCGTCGATCAGGCCGATTCCGCCGACTACACGCTCGACGACATCCTGCGTCCCGAGGGCTGGACACTGCTCAACTTCCTGATGGACAGCCGCACCGGGCTGGGCCGCTTCCGCGAGTTCCGGATCTCGAACTACCAGCTCATGATGCTGCTCATCGACGCCTGCATCGAGCACCAGGACGTACAGGACATCCTGGCGCTGCCCGACGTCGCCGAGCGGGCCGACCTCTACCGCGACTGCTCGGCGATGTTCGTCGAGCAGCTCAAGCGGGTCAGCCACGTCGAGGGTGACGTGGTCGTGGTCGATCTGCGCGACGAGGAGACGATCCACGCCGGCAACCGGTTCATGGTGTACGCGCTCTATCCCGAGGCCCGGGTGTCGGTGCACGTCATCTGGGGCCGGCAGAAGCTCAACACCGTGTTCGCGTGCGGCAAGTCGATCCTCGACCGCACCTCGCCGGTGGACATCGGCGAGGTGATGCTGCGCTACGGCGGCGGCGGTCATCTGGCGGCC
>NZ_JBFAZH010000670.1:0-4353 GCF_040681735.1 Actinoplanes sp. NPDC051633
TTCCATCCGACCTTCTACGTGGACATCAGCGACTTCCTGCCGATCAAGCTGGAGGCCCTGCGGATGCACGGGTCGCAGGTGCGCGAGGCGGTGTTCCACGGCAGCCCGGAGAGTCTGGAGCTGCAGTCGAAGTGCCGGGGGCGGGAGATCTCGGTCGACAGCGCCGAAGGGTTCGTGACGCTCAGGGCGGCCTTCTGAATGATGCGGGTGTCGGTCCACCAGCCGAACTTCCTTCCATGGCTGAGGTTGCTGGCGAAGGTGGCGGCCAGTGACGTCTGGGTCGCGTACGACAGCGTCCAGTTCACCCGCTCGGAGTTCCACGCCCGGCAACGCATCAAGGCGCGCGACGGGACGACCGCCTGGCTGACCGTTCCGGTCGTGCACACCGGCCGTCGCCAGATGCTGTGCGACGTGGCGATCTGCGAGGAGGAGGACTGGAGGTCCGCCCACCTGCGGACACTGCGACGGCACTACCGCTCGGCGGCGCACTTCGCCGAGGTCTTCGCACTGATCGAGGATGTGTACGGCCGCGGGCACAGCCGGCTCGTCGACCTCAACATCGACCTGATCCGGGCGATGTGCGAATACCTGGGCGCCGACGTGCGCATCGAGCGCGCGACCAACCTGCCGCATACCGGCGGCCGGACCGAGCGCTTGGTTCAGCTCGTGTCCGCCGCGGGCGGTGACAGCCATCTGACCAGCACCGTGGGCACCCGGCACGAATATGCCGACTGGTCGCTGTTCCGCGACGCCGGCATCTCGGTCTTCTATCAGCAGTTCGAGCACCCGGAGTACCCGCAGCTGCACGACGGCTTCATCAAGGATCTTTCCTCGGTGGACCTGCTGTTTTCCCGTGGCCGTCAGGCTGCCGGCCTGCTCCGCGAGGCGGCGCGCTTCCCGGCCCATGACACCGGCGCGGCCTCCCGCGCATGACGCGATGAGGTCGGGTCCCGACCTCCGAAGACCGGTCGCCGGATGCATCTCCATCCGGCGAGACCGAGGCTGTCGGCTGGCGGGTGGTGACCGTGCTCGACGCCGTCCGGGAACTGCGCGAGGCATCACTCGGCGTCACCGGCAGTCCGCGGGTGATCGCGATCGACGGCCGGGCGGCGCCGGCAAGACGACCCTGGCCGAGCGGCTCCGCACGGTGGTGCCTAACTCCGCCGTCGTGGTCCGGCTCGCATGGGCGGACACGTTGACAGCGGTGCGCCGGCCCAGTCGCGGATCGGCGCGGCCACCGCCCGCAAGCCCCTCCTCCAACTCCTGGTCCATCAGGGCCCAGCCTCGAGGAGCGCGGCGGCGCCCACACGACGTCGTTCAACGTATCCATGACGGGCGTCGGCATTTTCTTGACATTGGACGTATCGGGGTTGGACCATGACCGGACACGGTGGTGTGGTCCAGATCACGTCTCAGCTCCCGGGTTCCCACCGCACCCACCACAGCCGCCCAGGAAGGGCCCGTCCATGAAGAAGGTCACCGCTCTCTGCCTTGTCACCGGCCTCGCGATCGGCCTTACCGGATGCACGGATTCCGATGCCCCCACCCCGTCCGGCCAGGCCAGCGGCGAGCTCCGCCAGGTCCGCGTCGCGGCCCTCCCCATCACCGAGACCGCGGCACTCTGGGGCGGCATCAAGGCGGGCATCTTCTCCAAGCACGGACTCCAGGTCCAGGTGCTGCCCGCTCAGGGCGGCGCGCAGGCCATCCCGGCTCTGATCAACGGCGACATCGACTTCGCCGTCGGCCAGCCGTTCGGCCCGTTCCGGGCGGATCTGCAGAACCTCGGCGTCGTGATCGTCGGCAACTACGCGTCGTCCTACGCCGACGGTGACGACATCAACGCCGTCGTCGCCTCGAAGGCGTCCGGCATTACCCGGCCCGCCCAGCTCGCCGGGCGAAAGGTCGCGGTCAACAGCCTGGGCGCGGCCGGCGACGTCACGATCATGGCAGCGGTCGAGAAGGACGGCGGCGACCCGTCGAAGATCAAGTTCGTCGAGGTGGCCTTCCCGGACGCCCCGGCGCAGCTGGAGGCGGGCAATATCGACGCCGCCTGGGTGCCGGAACCCTTCGTCAGCCAGCTGCGCGGTCGCGGCGACAAGGTGGTGCTCGAGCCGTATCAAGCCACCATCCCCGGCCTGGCGACCCTCACCACGATCACCTCGGCCAAGCTGCGGGAGTCGGGCAGTGCTGTGGTCGCGGATTTCTCCGCGGCCATGAAGGAGACGCTGCAGTGGGCCCAGGATCCCGCCAACGAGAAGGCGGTCCGGCAGGCGATCAAGGACAACCTCAAGCTTCCGGAGGCGGTCGCCGACTCGGTGCGGCTCCCGCGGTTCGGCTGGGAGGTCGACCGGGCGAGCCTGACGTCCCTGGCCGAGCTCGCTCAGAAGTACGGCGTCCTCGACAAGCAGCCCGACTTCAATCGCCTCATCCAGCAGCAGTAGCCGGCCGATTTCGGGAGTGACATGCGCAAGGTGCTGCTGGGCGCCGCCGGCCTTCTGGGCTTCCTGGTCGTCTGGCAACTGATCCCGACGCTGGGACTGATCAGCGCGCAGTATCTGCCGTACGTCACCGACGTGGTCGCGCGGCTGCTCGAGGAGTTCCGCGACCTGGCGTTCTGGCGGAGGCTGGGGCTCACCATGACGTCGTGGGCGATCGGTCTGGGGGTGGCAACGCTCGGCGCGGTCGCCCTCGGAACGGTCGTCGGCCTCGTGCCGTTCCTGCGTCGCGCGACCCACACGATGGTCGAGTTCCTGCGCCCGATCCCGTCGGTGGCTCTCATCCCGCTCGCCGTGCTGATGTTCGGCCTGCAGATGCGGGCGGCGCTGGTCATCATCGTCTACGCGGCGTTCTGGCAGGTGTTCGTGCAGGTGATCTACGGTGTCGCCGATGTGGACACGGTCGCCCGGGACACCGCTCGGAGCTTCGGCCTGACGCGCCGCGAACACCTGACGTATCTCGTACTGCCGACCCTGCTCCCGTACCTGATGACCGGCCTGCGCCTCGCCGCGGCCGTGGCCCTCATCCTCGCCATCACCGCGGAGATGGTGATCGGTAATCCCGGCCTCGGGCGGATGATCGAGCTGTCCCGCTCCGCCGGGGACGCCGTCGGCCTGTACGCCCTGGTCGTGGTCACCGGGCTGCTCGGACTGCTGGTGAACCTGGTCTTCCGCTTCATCGAGCGTCGCTCGCTGGCCTGGCATCAGTCGGTGCGGGCCGAGGAGGCGCTGTGACCGCCTATTCCGGCAGTGCCGTGCCACGGTCGCGGCCGCGCGGCGTGGGGACCAGGATCGCCACGGACTTCGGCTACGCGCTCGGCTTCCCGTTCCTGGCCGTGGTGGTCTGGGGCATCTGGTCGACGAGATCGACGAATCGGTTCTTCGCCGGCCCGCTCGCCATCGGTGAGGCTTTCGCGGACACCTGGATCGGCCCGGCGCTTCTCGAGGACGTGCTGCCGAGTCTGTATCGGCTCGCCCTCGGCATCGCCGCGTCGATCGTCGCCGGCATCACCGCCGGCGTCGTCATCGGCCGGCTCCGCTGGCTGCGCGAACTGCTCGAGCCGCTGCTCGAGTTCTTCCGGGCCATTCCGCCGCCGGTGCTGATCCCGGTCGCGCTGCTCGTGCTCGGCATCACCGACACGATGAAGGTGGTCGTCATCGTCTCCGGCGCGGTGTGGCCGATCCTGTTGAACACCATCGAAGGCGTCCGGGCGACGGACAGCGTCATGACCGAGACCGCGGACTCGTTCCAGATCACGTGGTGGGAGCGGCTGTGGTTCCTCGTGCTGCCGGCGGCGAGCCCGCGGGTCATGACCGGCGTACGGCAGGGGCTCTCGGTCGCCCTCATCCTCATGGTCATCTCGGAGATGTTCGCCTCGTCCTCCGGTCTCGGCTACCGGATCGCCTACTTCCAGCGGAACTACCTGATCGCCGAGATGTGGAGCGGCATCCTGTTGCTCGGCCTGATCGGCGTCTTCCTCGCCGTGGTCTTCGGCTTCGTCGAGCGGCGGGTCCTGCGCTGGTACCACGGGATGAGAGAGGTGAACCGTGCCTGACCGGAGCACGCTGCTGAGGGTCGAGCACCTGCGGAAGGTCTACGCATCGCCGACCGGTGACGTCGAGGCGATCCGGGATGTCAGCTTCACCATGGACGCCGGTGAGCTGGTGTGCATCGTCGGACCGTCCGGGTGCGGCAAGACCACGCTCCTGAAATGCCTCGCCGGGCTGCTGCGGCCCACCAGCGGTCTCGTCGAGATGGACGGATCGTCGGTGACGGGCCCGAGCCCGGCCATGGCCGTGGTCTTCCAGGAGTACGGCCGCAGCCTGTACCCGTGGCTGACGGTCCGGGGCAACGTCG
>NZ_JBFAZH010000671.1:0-4347 GCF_040681735.1 Actinoplanes sp. NPDC051633
TTGTGTGATTTTCCTATCGGCGGGGCCCCGACGGCGGAGATTTGCCGCCCTCCGCGAGTCCCCCTTGTCCGTGAATGCGGGCGAGGGGGACTTGTCTGCCTGCGGCCGAGAAGCTGTCGTGTCCCGGCCGGTTCAGTAGTGGCCGTCGCCGATGAACGGTCCCACCTTTGACGGCAGCACCATCCCGGCCTCCCCAAGATCACGCAGCAGATCCATGAGCTCCGTGCGGTTGAGCGAGCCGGGCTGTTCCGGCTCGGGGTGCGGCACACCGATCGCCCGGGCGGCCTCGACGGCCCGGACCGCGATGGCGGCCTCGACCGCCCAGAGCCGGTGTGCGCGCATCGCCAGGTGGGCGGACGCGGTGAGCTCCCCATGCAGCCGGAGCAGCCGGCGCAGGTCGGCGGCGAGTTGCTCGATCGGCGGGCCGATCGGCACAGGGTCGTCGGCGTGCCGCTGTGCCCAGCGGTCAGCGATGTAGCCGCACCAGCGTGGTGCGGTGACCGCCAGCGCGCCGATCAGCGTGGGGGCGGCGACGATGAGGGCGAGCCGGCCGATGTCGAAGAGGGTCACGGTGCTCTCCAGGCGATGTCTGATACATCGACGATCCGCCCCGGCGCAACCACCGTCAAGCCAACTTTGTGCGATTCGGGATGTCGATCACGCCAAATTCACCGGACACGGCTTCGCGGAAGGAGTCTGGTGATCGGCATCGGCGGCGCCGGGATGCGCGCGCCCGCGTACCCGTGCACCTCGCCGAAGGCGTCGCCCGTCTCCCACTCCGCTCGCGCCGCCACGATCTCCTCGTGTGACCGGCCGACGAAATTCCACCACATCACCAGCGGCTCCTCGAAGGGTGCGCCGCCCAGCAGCAGCACCCGCGACGGCAGGCCGGCCGACACCGACAACGACGTGTGTCCCTCGCCCAGGTAGAGCAACGGGCCGGGCTTCAGGTCGTGCCCCTCGACCTCGGCGGCGCCGTCCATGGTCAGCACCGCGTACTCGAAGTCGGGCCGCAGCGGAACGACCCCCGACGAGCCCGCGCCCACGGAGATCTCAGCGCCCACCAGGGGCGAGTAGACGGCCGCCGGTGATGCCGCGCCGTCCAGCGAACCCACCAGCACCGTCGCGGACAGCCCGCCGAAGGGCAGCACCGGCAGGTCCGCGTGGTGGGTGAAGGCGGGCGCCATGTGGCGGGCCGTGGAGGGGAGGGCGACCCAGAGTTGTACGCCCTGCAGCACGCCGGAGTTGACCTCGGGCGTCTCCTCGGAATGGGAGATGCCGCGCCCCGAGGTCATCAGATTGAGGCTGCCGGGCCGGATCTCCTGTAGGTTGCCGAGCGAGTCGCGGTGCAGGATCTCGCCCTGGACCAGCCACGACACGGTCTGCAGGCCGATGTGCGGGTGCGGCCCGACCCGCATCCCGGGCGTCCCGGCCAGGTCCTCCGGCCCGTACGAGTCCAGGAAACACCACGCCCCGACCAGCCGCCGCCCCTTGTTGGGCAACGTCCGTGTCACCGCCATCCCGCGCGGCCCGCCCAGCGCGACCGTGGCACCTTCCAGCAGCTCGCTCACCCCTGAACGGTAGCCCTCGCGCATCCGGAACGGCTCCAGTAACGTGGCCCGGGTTTGGGAGGTGGATGTGAGGCGAATTGTCCTGGCTGGACTGGTTACCGCACTACTTGCCGGCTGCGGTGCCGAAAGCCCGCCGGAGAACGAGACCCGCCCGGCCCCCACGCAGACCATCGGCGGCGAACCCGCGGCGAAGAAGCCCGCGCCGAGGGCTCAGCTCCCGCTGGGTGGCACCGCGATCTTCCCGAAGTACCGCGTGGTCGCCTACTACGGCACGGCCGGCACCGGCACCCTCGGCGTCCTGGGCGAGGCCGCGCCCGACAAGATGCTGCCCAAGCTGCGCAGGGCCGCCCGCGGCTTCGCCGGTGACCGCAAGGTGCAGGCGGCCTACGAGCTGATCGCCACCGTCGCCCAGGCCAAGCCGGGCAAGGACGGCGACTACAGCCAGATGATCGACGAGCGCAAGATCAAGCAGTACGTCGACCATGCGCGCAAGAACAAGGTGCTGATCATCCTCGACCTGCAGCCCGGCCGCGGGCGATTCCTGCCGCAGGCCGAGCGGCTCGAGAAGTTCCTGGTGCAGCCGCACGTCGGCCTGGCGCTGGACCCGGAGTGGCGGATGCCCAAGGGCAAGGTGCCCGGCAAGACGATCGGGACGGTCGGCGCCGCCGAGGTCAACGAGGTCTCCGCGTACGTGTCCGGTCTGGTCCGGCGGCACGCGCTGCCGGAGAAGCTCTTCGTGCTGCACCAGTTCCGCTCGTCGATGTTGCCCGACGTGCAGCGCATCGCGAAACGGCCGGGCCTGGCCATGGTGCAGCACGTCGACGGCTTCGGCACCCGGGCGGAGAAGAACGCGACCTGGCACCGGCTGCGCCGCCCGAAGCAGTTCCACCTGGGCTACAAGCTGTTCTACGACGAGGACGTCAAGCGTTACCAGGCCAAGGACGTGCTGCGGTTCAAGCCGGTCCCGGAGCTGATCAGCTTCCAGTGAGCGACTGCGCCCCGAGCACCCGCGTGATCCGCACCTCGATCGCAACCCGCCGCGGGTTGGGACGCGGGACCCGGTAGCGGGCGGCGTAGCGTTCCTCGGCGAGCGCCACGGAGGCGGGATCGGCCACGATCGCGGCCAGGCCCTCGACGGTGCTCCACCGCCGGCCGTCGACCTGGCAGATGGCGACCCGCGGCGAGGCGCGGATGTGCCGCACGTGCGCGGCGGACGAGGAGCTGATCACCCGCGCCAGGCCGGCATCGGGGTCCAGGGTGGCGCCCACCGCGACCACGTGCGGAGACCCGTCCGCGCGCAGCGTGGTCAGCGTGCACAGATGCCGCTCGGTCCAGAAGTCGAGCAGGGCGGGCGACTCCAAGGGGATGGGCCCGCTCACGCGGTCTCCGCCGGTAGCAGGCCGCGCCGCACGGCGTGGGCGAGGGCTTTGTGATCACGTTCCACCTGATCGGCGTACGCGCGCGCGAACCGCGACAGCGCCTCGTCGAGCTTGTCGCTGCTGCCGGCGTACCCCGCGATCATCGACGCCCCACTGGTCCGCGCGTGGCTCTTCGCCAGCAGGTAGCCGCAGATGCCGGCGTAGTCCGACAGCGCGCCCGCGCTCATGTCCTCCACCAGGATCGCGCCCTTCATGTCCCGGAACTGCCGCACGTAGAACTGCAGGTCGCCGACCGTCGTCCAGCCGAGCAGCGGGTCGCTGACCGTCTGCAGCGCCTGCTGATACTCCACCACCCGCTGGCCCTGGTGGCGGTGCCATGCGGCGTCGCCGTGCAGGTGCCGCGCCACCACCGACCGACGCGCCTGCTTGAGCTGCAGGAACACCACGTCGTCGGGACTGCTGCCCTCGCACAGCGCGACGTACGCCCGCAGCCCCACCGACCCGACGCCGACCACCTTGTGCGCGACGTCCACGATCCGATAGCCGCCGAGGATGCGCGCCCAGTGCGGCGGCAGCGTGTTGAGGTAGCCGTCCAGCGCCTCCTCGAGCTGTTCACGGTCGCCGTCGGTGAGCCGGGTGATCAGCGGCGGCTCCTCCACCAGGCGGGCGGTGCCGTCGCGCTGCTCGGTGAAGCGGGGGAGCGCGCGGTCGCTGGTGCGGCGCCGGGCCCGCCGCGCCGCGCGCTCGATCTCGTCCCTGAAGCTCGCCCTGGTCGCCGCCGCCCGCAGCCGGTCCACGTCGAGCTGGTCGAACGAACGGGCCAGCAGCGGCATCTCGGCGAGGTGCGCGATCTGCTCGCGGTACTCCTGCACACAGTGCCGGACCGCGTCGGCGCACGCGCTCTCCCGGAAGCCGTTCTGCCGGCCGGCCACGTGCACGCTGACCACCAGCCGGCGCAGGTCCCACTCCCAGGCGCCGGGATGCGCCTCGTCGAAGTCGTTGAGGTCGAAGACCAGCTCGCGTTCCGGCGACGCGTAGAAGCCGAAGTTGCCCAGGTGCGCGTCGCCGCAGATCACCGGGGTGATGCCGGAGCGGGGAAGGGGTGCGAAGTCGTCGGCCATGATGTTGGCCGAGCCGCGCAGGAAGGCGTACGGCGAGGCGACCATGCGACCCACCCGGACCGGGATGAGCCAGGACACCCGGCCCTCGTGCGCCGCGCGCAGCTGATCCACCGGGTCGGCGCGGTCGTCCGCCGGTGCCCAGCACGCCATGTCCGACCGGTGCGCCCGCTCGCGCAGCGACCGGCCCTGCTCGTAGCGCTGTGCGCGCGGCGTGGAGGGCCGGCGCAGGGAGGCGAACCCGTCGTCGGGAACCGTGTCGAGCACGACGTTCATGGT
>NZ_JBFAZH010000672.1:0-4343 GCF_040681735.1 Actinoplanes sp. NPDC051633
CCGGTGTCGCCGGTCTGGCCCTGCTCGACGCGCTGAATCCCGCGACGATTGCCGGCGTGGCGCTGCTGCTGCTCGCCCCCATGGCGCATCCCGTCCGGGCGGCGGCAGGATTCGTCACCGGTGCGTACCTGACGGTCCTCGCGCTCGGAACCGCCGTGTACATCGGCGCCGATGTCGCCGCCGACGCTGTCGGCAACGGCCTGATCTGGGTACGCCGGATCGCGTTCACGGTGGCGGCGGTGGGGTTGGCCGTGGCCGGGCTGCGTCGGTTGCGCCCACGGATCCGCCCGGCGGTCACCGTGCCCGGCTGGGTCAATCCGACGAGCGCCGCCGTGCTCGGACTGGTGATGACCGGTGCGGATCTGCCCAACGCCTTCCCGTACTTCATCGCCATCGAACGGATCGTCAACGCTGACCTCGGCACCACCCGTTCACTGGTGATCATCGCCGGGTACGCGCTGATCTACTGCCTGCCGTGCCTGTTGCTGCTCATCGCCGGCGCCGCCCGCGGCGATCGGGTCCGCCGACGCCTCGGCAGCCTCTACGAGCGGCTCGGCGCGGAGAAGAAACAGCCGCGCAGCGTACCCATCGCGGCGGGCTACCTCGTCGCAGCCGCCGGCGTGTTCACCATCGCCGCACTGGCATGATCCTCGGTTCCAGCGCTGCAATCGTTTGTTGCAATCGTTTGCCAGCTGATCTAGCGTTCGGATCCGAGGTGTTTCGCGCGACCCGTGAAATGAGGGCGGCCATGGATGACCCGGTGCGGACCGAGACGCTCGCCGGCTCCGACCGGCCCGCGCACTACTTCCTGGCCGAGACCCTCGACGGGCTGTACACGCCGTACGCCCTGCGCCTGCCCGCGGGCGACGGCCCGCATCCGTTCGTCTTCATCGCCTACGGCAACGGCGGCGGTGGGCTCGCCTGGCTGCACGACCGGGTGCACCGCTTCCGGCACATCACCGACGTGCTCCTCGACGCCGGCTACGCCTGCGCCTGGAGCCGCTACCGCACCGAGGTCGAGCTGGGCTACCAGACCGGGGGAGCGCTGCGAACCGACATCCGGCAGGGCATGGAGCTGATGAGCCGGGCCCCATTGGAGTACGAGGACGAGGTCGCGGTCCTCCGGCACGTGGCCCGTCATCCGCTCATCGACGCCGATCGGCTGTTCCACCTCGGCGTCAGCCATGCCGGCGAGATGCTGTTCAAGCTGTTGTCGCAGTACCGGGGTCTGCTCCGGGCGGGCGTGGCGGCCGAACCGGCCTCGCACGAGCTGCTGACGCTCCGGCTCGACGACGCCCCGACGGTCAAGGTCACCGACGGACTGCGGAACATCGAGAAGCTCGAGGTACGCAGCATCGAGCGTGCCCGCGCCCGGATCACCGACCCGGACGAGGTCTCCCGGCGACTCGACGGCGTCGACATCCCGGTGCTGGTCCTCGGCCGCGAGCAGGACGAGCTCCAGGGCATCTTCCGGCTCACCTACGAGCTGCTGGCCGAGAAGCGCGCCGACGCGGAGTGGCGGTCCTGGAGTCACGACATCCACGGCTACATCTACCCCGAGACCGGCGCCGACGGGGTCGTGCGGATCGACGACGTTCAGAAGGAAGCACTGGCGGTCATCGTCGACTTCCTCAACCGGCACCTGAAGTCCTAGATCTCTAAATCATGCGGCGCCGTACCCGCCACACCACCACACCGATCAGGACCGCCGCGGCGGCGACGAACAGGGCCGCCTCGATGAGCTGGAACGTCCAGAACCGGTCGGCCGGGTGGTAGACCCCGAACTGCTGGATGCCCCGCGCGTGCAGGAACTGGTTGAGGTTGGTGCCGGCCCGGTTGGCGGCGTCCTCCAGCCCGTAGTACTCGGTCCAGCTCAGCCTGCGACCGGTGGCGTCTGCGTAGCCGTTCTCGATCGTCCAGTCAGCGAAGCTGGACACGGGCCGGTGCCCCGCCTGGTCCTGCGAGCCGCCGACTCCGACCGGCTCCATGGCGGTGAGCGGCGTGGCGTACGCGGGACGGGCCAACAGCGCCACCGGCATCCGGGCAGCGAGGAACGCCCCGATCGCGACGCCGAACGCGGGCAGGCTGCGCCGCAGGATCGCCCCCGCGGCGGTGGCGACGCCGAACGCGAACAGCGCGTACGCCACCGGAACAAGTCCCTCCACGTCGAAGGCGTCGTACTGGAACCGCCCTTCCCACGCGTCGAATGGCTGACGGAACCAGGTGAGTACCGCGGTGAACATCCCGGTGAGCGTGACGGTGACGCCGGCCAGTGCCGCGAGCTTGGCCGCCAGCCAGCGCATCCGCGGCACGGCCTGCGTCCAGGCGAGCTGCCAGGTGCCGTCCTCCAGTTCGCGCGCGAGCAACGGCGCGCCGAGGAACGCACCGATGACGACGGGGACCAGATAGAAGCCCGCCAGGAGGTTCTCGATGTACCCGTACTCCTCGTCGAGCCGGCGGAAGGAGGCCGCGCAGGCCTCGTTGGCACCGGCCTCTCCCGCACACCGGGCGGGACCGCCGGGGAACAGGTCGTGGGCCTGCGTCCCGAGCACGAGCAGGGCAATGCCGAACACGCCGACCAGCAGACCCAGGACGCAGACCTCGGTCCGGTGCTGGCGCCAGATCAACCACGTCATGCCGCCACCCCCGACGTGACCGCGGCGCTCGGCTCGGACGGCCGGCGCAGGTACGCCAGCACCAGGTCCTCCAGCGCGACCGGTTGGGCCTGCCAACCGGGCGCGGCCGGGATCGCGCCGTCGCGTACCAGCAGGGTCGTGTGCCGGTCGCTGTGGACGGCCTCAACGACGGCGCCGGCCCGGTCGAGGTCGGTGGCCGTGCGCGGGCCGACGAGCAGCCGGTGCTCGGCGAGGAGGGTGTCGATGTCACCGGTGAGCGTGACCCGGCCGTGGTTGAGCACGACCAGGTGGTCGCAGACGCGCTCCAGCTCGTGCACGACGTGGGAGGAGAACAGGACGGTCACCCCGCCTTCGGCCACCGCGCCCATGAGGACCTGCAGGAACTCGTGCCGGGCCAGCGGGTCGAGGCTGGCCACCGGCTCGTCGAGGACGAGCAGGTCCGGCCGCTTCGCCAGGGCCAGAGCCAACGCGACCTGGGCCTGCTGACCGCCGGAGAGCGTACCGGCCCTGCGGTCGAGCGGGATGCCGAGCTTCGCCAGCCGGCGCTCGGCCAGCCCTTGGTCGAACCGCAGGTTGCAGGCCCGGCCGAAGCGGAGCATCTCGGCGACGGTGAAGCGCTTGTACAGCGGATGGTCCTGGGCCAGGAACCCGACCCGGGACAGAGTTTGCGGGGTGCTGGCGGTGACGTCGTGGCCGAGGACCTCCACCGTGCCGGTGCTCGGCGCCAGCAACCCGACGACCAGGCGCAGCAGCGTGGTCTTGCCCGCGCCGTTCGGCCCGACCAGGGCGATCACGCCGCCCGCCGGCAGGGCCAGGGTGCAGTCGCGCAGCGCCCAGCCCTTCCGGTACCGCTTGCCCACACCGTCGGTGCGCAGCGCGAACTCGGTCGCTGTCACGCCACGTCCTCATTCCTCGTCTGCTGGTGGACGGAAGTAAAAAGCGCGTTGACCGCCTGCTCGTCGAGGCCGGCCGCGTGGGCGCGGCGCAGCCAGGTCGCCAGGCCGCGGCGCAGCGACGTGTACGTCGATGGCGACATCGCGGCCGACTGCTGTTCATTGACGAACGTGCCCTGGCCGGGCCGGCCGGTGACCAGGTTCTCCTGCTCCATCTGCCGGTACGCCTTGGCGACGGTGTTCGGATTGATCGCCAGGTCCTCGACCACCTCGCGGATGAGCGGGAGGCGGTCACCGGGTTGGAGGAAGCCCAGCAGCACCGCCTGGCGGACCTGCTGGACGAGTTGCAGGTACGGCGGCACGCCGGAGTGGGTGTCGAGCCGGAAGACGAACACGGTAGCTCCTTACTGCTTTGCTAGTACCATAGTAAAGCAGCGAGTTGGCGGTCAAGGCAGCCGACGCGCCCCCAGGTCGGTCAGAGGAGGTAGCCACCGGTCACTCGTCACACCGCACTGCCGTAAATGCGGTGCGCCCGGTGGTCGCGACCGGCAAGGATGGCCCGCGTGGAAAAGATCGACGTGGTCGTCGCCCACTCCGAGCGGGTGACGCTGCGCGCCGGTGATGTGTTTCTGAAGGTCGACGCCCATCCGACGCGGACCGAGGTCGAGGTCGAGGCGATGGCCTTGGCGCCGGTCCCGACACCCGAAGTGCTGTGGCGCAAGCCGCCGGCGCTCGCGATCGCCGCCGTGCCCGGGACGGCCCTCGGGCGGCTCGGCGAGCCGTCGCCCGCATCGCCGGCGGCGTGGGCCGCGGC
>NZ_JBFAZH010000673.1:0-4342 GCF_040681735.1 Actinoplanes sp. NPDC051633
CCTGGTTCGCCTCCGCCTACGACACCGACGACGACGTCTACCGCATCACCACGCTGGTGCAGATCGCGGGCGCGCTGGTGCTGGCCGCCGGCGTCGAGTCGGCCTTCGACCACGCCGACTACCGAGCCATCACGGCCGGCTACGTGATCATGCGACTGGCGATGGTCGGGCAGTGGTTGCGGGCGGCACGCAACGACTCGCAGCGGCGTGCGACGGCTCTGCGGTACGCCGCCGGCATCGCGCTGGTCCAGGTCTTCTGGCTGGTACGCCTGGCGTTGCCCGACTCGTGGCAGGTGGTCGCCTTCCTGCTGCTGGTGGTCGCCGAGCTGGCCGTTCCGATCATCGCCGAGCGCGCGCCCGGCGGCCCGACCACCTACCACCCGCACCACATCGCCGAGCGGTACGGCCTCTTCACGATCATCGTGCTGGGCGAGGTGGTGGCCTCGGCGACGGTGGCCATCCGCACCGGGCTGAGCGACGGCGCGCACGTCACGGAGCTGGCCGGGGTGGCGATCGCCGGGCTGCTCATCGTGTTCTCGCTGTGGTGGCTCTACTTCGAACGGTCGGCGCACGATCTGCTGGCCGGCCTGCGGATGTCGATGCTGTGGGGCTACGGCCACTACCTGATCTTCGCCTCGGCCGCCGCGGTCGGTGCGGGGCTGGGCGTGGTGGTCGACTACGACACCGGGCACGCGGAAATCTCGGGTACGGTCGCCGGCTACGCCGTGGCGGTGCCGGTGGCCGTCTTCCTGCTGTGCGTCTGGCTGCTGCACGTCCGCCCGCACGCCACCGGGCCGGCCGTCTACGCGTACCCGGTCATCTCTGTCTTGATCCTGCTGACCCCGCTCGGGCCGGCGCCCGTGCACGTGACAGCGATCCTCACCGTGGCGCTTGTTGCGTTGACGATGACGGTGGGCCGCAAACAATATGGTCGATGAAGGGCCGAACCGGAAATCCTATTTCGGTAAACGGTTAATATGTACAAGCTTCTATGTTACATCCTGGTCACGACGGCATCGACGGTAGTGACTCGGCAGTAGCAGTGGCCGGAGGATCCCTGGGATGCGCCCGTTACCCCTGCGGGCGCCCATCCTTCGGAGGACCCCTTAGTGAGACACCGATCCGCCTGGGGACGGCGCACCTTCATCGCCGTACTCGCGGTGGGCGTAGCGGTGCTCGGCAACGCCGTGCCCGCGAATGCCGCGCCCAACCCGGCCACACCCACCCTTC
Source organism: Actinoplanes sp. NPDC051633 (assembly GCF_040681735.1). Lineage (NCBI taxonomy): Bacteria > Bacillati > Actinomycetota > Actinomycetes > Micromonosporales > Micromonosporaceae > Actinoplanes > Actinoplanes sp. NPDC051633. The sequence goes on from NZ_JBFAZH010000673.1 coordinate 1,231, forward strand.
AGGCCAACCCCGCTGATTCGCCCAAGGACGCTCCCGCCGACACCCTCGGCGCACACGACGCCGACCTGTTGTCCAAGGCGGAGTCCACGGGCGCGCGCAACGTCACGCTGATCATCGCCACCGACGACGGCAAGGTCGCCGAGGTGGCCGCTCAGGTCAAGAGCCTGGGGGGAACGGTCACCCGCCGCTTCGACAAGGTCGGGTACGTGCTCGCGCAGGTGCCGACCGCCTCCGTTGTCAAGGCCGCCAAGCTGCCCGGAGTGTCCGCAATCGACCTGGACGAGAAGGTCAAGCTGCCGGACCCGTCGGTCGAGCAGAGCCGCAAGCAGGGCGCACGGCAGGCCGCCACGCTGCCGGGCCCCGGCCCGAGCACGCCGGCCGCCAACCCCTACATGCCCACCAACGAGATCGGCTCGGTGACCTTCAAGGCCAAGCACCCGACCTGGGACGGCCGCGGCGTCACGATCGGCATCATGGACTCCGGTGTGGACCTGGAGAACCCGGCGCTGAAGACCACCTCGACCGGCGAGCGCAAGATCGTCGACTGGGTGACCGCCACCGACCCGCTGCTCGAGGGCGACGGTACGTGGCGCGCGATGCTCTCCGCGCCGCCGGCCGGCGTCAAGGTTCCGGCGGGCACGTTCCTTTACAACGTCTTCCGCGAGTCGATCACCGCGGCCAGCGACCCGGCCGGTGACGTGAACCGCGACGGCGACCAGGCCGACGTGTTCGGCATCCTCTACGACCCGGCGTCGCACGACATCCGGGTCGACGTGAACCAGAACAACGACTTCACCGACGACGCCGTGATGCGGCCGTACAAGGAGAAGTTCGACGTCGGGCACTTCGGCACCGACAACCCGGCCACCGAGATCGTCGAGCGCATGCCGTTCGTGGTGGAGTACCGCGAGGACGTCGACCTGACCCCGGCCGGCCTGCCCGGTCAGAAGGCCGACTTCGTCAACATCGGCATCCCGGAGGCCGTGCACGGTTCGCACGTCGCCGGCATCACCGCGGCGAACAACATGCTCGGCAACGACAACCTCGACGGCCAGGCGCCGGGCGCGAAGATCGTCTCCGCGCGGGCCTGCTCGTGGGGCGGCGGCTGCACCGCGGCCGCGCTGACCACCGGCATGGTCGACCTCGTGGTCAACCGGCACGTCGACGTGGTCAACATGTCGATCGGTGGCCTGCCCACCCTGAACGACGGCCAGAACGCCCGCGCCGAGCTGTACAACCGGCTGATCGAGGACTACGGCGTGCAGATGTTCATCTCGGCCGGCAACTCCGGCCCGGGTGAGAACACGATCGGCGACCCGTCGGTGGCCGACAACGTGGTCAGCGTCGCGGCCAGCGTCAGCAAGGAAACCTGGCTGGCGAACTACGGCTCGGTGGTGCGCAAGAAGAACGCGCTGTTCAACTTCTCGTCGCGGGGCCCGCGCGAGGACGGTGGCTTCAAGCCGAACATCACCGCGCCCGGCTCGGCGATCTCCACGGTGAACACCTGGATCAAGGAGCCGGACGTCGCCGAGGCGGGCTACGTCCTGCCGATCGGCGTCGCCATGCTGAACGGCACGTCGATGGCCTCGCCGCAGGCGGCGGGCGCGGCCGCGCTGCTGCTCTCCGCGGCCAAGGCCACGGACAAGGGTGTCACGCCGTCGGCTCTGCGCCGCGCGCTCTACACCTCGGCCGACCCGATCAAGGGTGAGCCGGTGGCGGGTCAGGGCTACGGCCTGCTCGACGTCAACGGCGCCTGGCCGCTGCTGAAGAAGGAGATCAGCACGGCCCGGTACACCTCGTCGGCGCCGGTGTGCACCGCGCTCTACCAGTTCCTCGGCAGCACCGAGCCGGGCGTCGGCATCCACAACCGGTGTGTCGCCGCTGAGGGTGGCCAGCGTGCCGGTTCGACGCGGGTCTACAACGTCAAGATCACCCGGACCAGCGGATCGTCGAAGTCGGTCCGGCACACGCTGAGCTGGCTCGGCGACACCGGGCAGTTCAAGTCGGCCCGCAGCGTCTCGCTGCCGCTGAACAAGGCCGTCACCGTGCCCGTCACGGTCAAGGCCAAGGAGGGCCTGAACTCGGGCCTGCTGAAGGTCGACGACCCGGCCACCGCGGTGGTCGACTTCGAGATCCTCAACACGGTGATCACCTCCACCTCGGTGAAGGCGCCCAGCTACACCCTGACCGGTGAAGGCTCGGTCGAGCGCAACTCGACCAAGTCGTACTTCATCGTCGTGCCCGAGGGTGCCACCACGCTGCAGGTGGACCTGACCGGCATCGCCACCGGATCGCAGACCCGGTGGATCGCGATCAACCCCTACGGCGTTCCGGTCGAGAGCACCTCGAGCCTGAACTGCTACACGAACTTCTCCGACCCGGCCGTGTGCAAGCCGCAGGAGCGTTCGTACGACGACCCGCTGCCGGGCGTCTGGGAGCTCGAGGTGGAGTCCCGCCGGACCTCGCCGACGCTGAACAACCCGTACCGCCTGCTCGCCAAGGTGCAGGGCGTCACGGTCACTCCGGAGACGGTCACGCTGGACAGCGTGGAGGCCGGCACGCCGACCCCGGTGACCTGGACGGTCAAGAACAACTACGGGCCGATCAACCTGACCGCCCGCGGCGGGTCGCTGGGCAGCGCCAAGTCCGACCGGCCGACCATCGCCGACGGCGCGAGCCAGGAGTACGAGGTCGTGGTGCCGGCGGGCGCCGAGCGGCTGGACGTGTCGATCGGCAACCCGAGCGACGCGGCGGCCGACCTCGACCTGGCCGTCTACCTGGGCAGCACGCTGATCGCCCAGCAGGCGGACGGCGACTCGGACGAGGCGGTCTCGATCCCGTCGCCGGCGGCCGGCACCTACACGGTGGTGGTCGACGGGTATTCGGTGCCGAGCGGCAGCACGGCGTACGACTACCGGGACGTCTACTACAGCTCGGCGCTCGGGACGGTCTCGGTTCCGGCCGGGGCGACCTCGCTGGCCAGTGGCGCGTCCGCCACGGTCACCGGTTCGGTGACCGCGACCGCGGCGCCGCCGGCCGGCCGCAGCCTCTTCGGTGAGGTCACCTTCCTCACCGACGAGGGGGCCGTGGTGGGCCGCGGTTCCGTGCAGAT